>NZ_AZUI01000001.1:3380336-3680672 GCF_000526995.1 Lacrimispora indolis DSM 755
GACACCCATCCTCTGGCAGGCAGGCAGGAGGTCCGTCTCAGCGATTTAAAGGATTATAAGCTTACTACATACCGGGATTCCATCCCCATTGGAAAGGTGGTGAGGGGACTCTTAAATGAACATGGGGTGGAAGCCACCTTTTCCTATGATGATGAGATTTCCATCGGCGGTGTCATTTCCGAGAACCAGCTGGCCGCCATTGTCGCCAGGACTCCGTTTTTAAAACAGTTTGATAACCTGGTTCTCATTAAACTGACCGATGTTCCCGCGGACACCCGTCTGATCTATATGACTTACAGCAAAAAGAATTTTATATCATCTGCTGTAGAAGCTTTTGCGGATTTTATTGTTGCACATGAAATGAATCTGCCATAAGCATCCGGCCGGATGCAAAAAAGAGGGCGCTGTCTTGACGATGGCTCCCCCTTTTTATATGGAAATATATTTAGAATACAACCCCTGCAGTGGCCAAAAGGGCGATAATAAGTCCTGCCGCAAAGGCCGGGATGGTGGTGCCCAGGATAATATGCTTATAGCTCTCTTTCAGGCTGCAGCCGCAGATGGACATGGTCAGGATCGCAACAGAAGAGTTGGGCAGCTTATTTAGGATTAAGGCTGATTCTGTGACAATACGGTGCAAAGCCTGGATATTGACGCCCATGTCTACAAACGCCTGCCCAAAACTTTCCATAAAGATGGTTTCGCCGGAGATGGCTGAGCCGGTTAAGCCGGTCAGGACCGTGGTGCCAAAGAAGGCCTTTAAATATGCAGGCATGTTCATCGCCAGTACCGCCTGCTGGAGACTCTGAAAAGCAGGAGAGGCACCCAGGACTTTGGAAAGTCCCATGACTGCCGCTACCGTAAGCATGGAACTTAAGCCTGAGCTGCTTCCGGTCTTAATGGATGACTTCATATTTTTGATGTGTTTCAATTGTGTGCAGATGATCAAAAGTATGCCAAGGACCAGAGAAAACATGATACTGGGTGATGTACCCCAGCCGGAGGTGACAACCACTGATCCTAAAACCAGGATAAAAGGCAGAACAGAGATAAAAATCCCAGGAAGTTCCTCATCATTTACGGCGGTGGTGTTGTCCTTATACATGGCCAGAAGCTCCTGTTCCGTATGGTTTTTATGGCTCTGCTTTTGGGCGTAATTAAAATATACGAAATAACATACCGCCAGGATTCCGGTAAATATAACGGATAATAATGGGGCAGATCCAAGAGAAGTGCCTAAGTAATTGCTTGGCAATACATTACAGATATCCAGGGAATATGCAAAGCCGTTGGCAGATGCGCCGCCGCCCAGAAGGAGAAAGGGCAGCACCCGGCGGTCCATTTTATTCTGGCGCAGCAGGTTATCTGCGATGGGGTATAAGACAAATACCATGATGTATCCGTTGATACCAAGCAGGGTGATAAAAAAGGTACAGATCAGGATTACCAATCCCACCATTTTTGTCCCAAGTTTTTCTGTAAGGGTCTTGGCGATTTTTGTAGCAAGCCCGGTCTCCAGCACCAGCTGTCCGAAGACGCCGCCTAGTCCCAGGATCAAAAACCAGGATGCAACGAAAGCGCCTGCACCGCCGGAAAAGGTGGTGAGAAGTCCTTCCTTAAAATTCAGTCCGCTGGTCACCAGGATAATAGATGCTGTGATCACCGTTGCTGTAATCATATCGATGCCTTTGATAATCATAATGACCAGAAGCGTGATGGCAATTATCAAACCGATCGTAGCTAACATAAGTTTCCCTCCAATATTAAATAGTTTTTATGCTTTTTCTTTTGCTCCTGACTGCCAATGGGCCGTCATTTTATCAAGTGGGAGATGAACAAGCCCCGCTTCCATTGAATAGATATAAATCACAAATCCCCGCTTGCATCGGAACACACATTCCAGGCATGGATCCTCATCACAGTATGCGAATGCATCGGTATCTGCCAGTGCAAATACCATTGGCGGCCGTTTCGTTTCAGCCACATATTTCAAATATCCGCCGGTAAATGTTTTTAAATAGATCCACTCCGGTGCGTATTTAAGCTTCTCTGCCTTCCAGAAAACCTGGACAGCATTGTCATTGTAGCCGCCGGTGATCTGGTAGCTGACCTTTATTTTGTCTTCTGCCTGTTCCGGGGCGGATGGGACCAGGCGTTCTGCTTTATGATTGCAGCAGAGAATTTCTTTTTCCTCCAATGCCTTTTCTCCGGTGACCGGAAACAGGGTTCTGCATTCCCCGCAGCGATAAAAAACAACCTCAGGGCATTGGCCTGCCGGTGGTTTTCTTGTATCTCGGCATCTTCTTGGTCCGAATTTCTGTTCAGTCATTGCCTGTCATCCCCTCATTCTCTTAATAAGTTCTTCCCTCAGCAGGTATTTTTTTACCTTACCGCTGCCTGTATGGGGGATTCTGTCGATCAGCTCCAGCCTTTCCGGCCAGAATCGTTTCGGCACGTTTTTTTCTTTTAAAAAGGCAATTACATCATGAAGAGTTAAATCCTTATGGTCTGAAAGGGGAACCACAAATGCACAGATCCGTTCTCCCAGCCGTTCATCGGGCATACCAATTACCGTATGCTCCGCCACTCCGGGACAACCTTCTAAATTGTCATTGATCTCATTAGAATTTAAATTTTCTCCGCCCCGGACAATGATATCTTTTTTCCGCCCGATGATTCGGATATTGCCGGTTTCATCCATCACGCAGATATCTCCGCTGTGAAACCATCCTTCGTCATCCAGGGCTTCATCCGTGATCTTCCGGTTTTTTAAATAGCCCACAAAAACATTGGGACCTCTGGAAAGCTCTTCGCCCGGAGTGCCGGGAGGGACATCCTTTCCATCGTCATCAATCACCCGGATTTCTATGCCCTCCATGGCTCTTCCTGAAGTCGACCCGTTTAAGGACAGCACCTGGTCAGGTCTGACATATACATGAGGAACACTTTCCGTGGAACCATATACCTCACAGAGAAGGATTCCGAAGTTCCATGCCTTTTGTACCATATAGCCAGGGACCGGAGCGCCTCCGCAGAGATAGAACCGAAGATAGGGCAGCGCTCCTCCGTTGTTCTCCAAGTCCCGCAGGATATCGTAAATAAAGGGGGTGGCTCCCATGGAATAGGTACATTTTTCCTGATTCATTAAGTTGATGGCTTCCCGGCAGCAGTATTTTTGCTGCAGCACCAGCTTCGCCCCTATGAGCATGGTTGCAATGATGCCATGATGGAAACCGGTGGCATGGTTTAAGGGTGCCGGCATAAACATGATGTCTTCTTTTGTCAGCCCAAGTTCTTTATTAAATGTTTCCTCACTGTATCTGACATTGTCATGGGTCAGCAGTACTCCCTTTGTCCCGCAGGTAGTTCCGGAGGTGCCTAGAATTACGGCAATATCCTGGCCGGTTAAGGGGAGGCTTTGCTTCGGCTTAAGCGGTTCATACTGCTTAAGGATCTCATTCATGGTTATATTGTCACTTGCCTTTTCTCTTGCATAGTCCAGCAAGATAATGGTTTTTAAACCGGGAATCTGATCCTTTACCGACAAGATCTGTTTTTCATAATCAGTTTTATAGAAGAACGTGGGCCCAAAGTATGCTTTGGATTCCGTCAGATTTATGCTGTGCACCAGTTCTTTCTCTTCATAAGACATTGCAATAGGATGTGCCGCTGCGCCGGCTTTAAAACAGGCAATGGTGATCATAACAAATTCGCTCCACACAGGGACCTGGTAAGAGACTGTGTCCCGTGGTTTTATCCCTTTGCTCAGGAGAAAGGCCGCCACTTTTGAAGCACCTTCGTCCATTTGCCTGTATGTATATCGAAAGCCTCTGTCATCCACCACATATTCACGGTCCGGATGACATTTCACCGACTCCTCCCAGCAGTCCAGTAAAGTTCTGTCTGTCCAGAAGCCTTTTTCCAGATACTGACGTTTCAGGTGGGGATTGATTTTAATTTCTTCAAACATAACCCGCCTCCTTTGGATAAAAGAGAAGCTGCATTCCGCATTACCCCTGTTTTTTCGCTTTTAATTCTTTTACCAGGGCGGGAATGATTTCGAATACATCTCCAACGATACAATAATCCGCAACTTCAAAAATAGGAGCTGTTTCATCTTTATTAATCGCGATAATTGTCCCTGATTCGCTCATGCCGGCCACATGCTGTACTGCTCCTGATATTCCGCAGGCAAAGTAAATTTTTGGTGACACGGTGGAACCGGTCTGGCCCACCTGCCTGGACTGGGGCATCCAGCCTGCGTCCACGGCTGCACGGGAGCAGCCGACGGTTCCGCACAATACATCAGCCAGTTCTCTTAAGATAGAAAAGTTTTCTGCTGATTTCATGCCTCGTCCGCCGGATACGATGACTTCTGCGTCATCAAGGCGCAAATCATTGTCTTCACAGGCATTTAGAAAATCAATGACTTTTGTACGGATTTCCTGTTCCGGTGTCTTTATTTCTTCCTGAATGATGACCGGACGGTTATCCGGTGTTTTTTCCGGTTTTTTAAATGCGCCGGGCCTGCAGGTTCCCATTTGGGGTCTGGTTTCGCTGCAGAGGATCTGGGCGTATAAGTTTCCACCAAAGGCAGGTCGTTCCCATACTACGTTTCTGGTTACCTCATCAACACTTAATGCGGTACAGTCTGCGGTCAGTCCGGTCCGAAGGCTGACTGCGATCTTAGAACCTAGATCCCTTCCGTTTGCGGTTGCACCCACTAAAATGGTATTGGGATCATACTTCTTACATAATTCCAGGAACACATGGCCATAGGCATCCGCTGAATAATGCTCATACTCATCACCCTGCACCACATAGATCTTATCGGCTCCATACTCACCGGCAGCTTTCACCGCCTCCTCCGTTTCTTTTCCAATAACAACGGCACATAATTCCTGTTTTAATCCAAGGGCAAGCTTTCTGCCCTGTCCCAGGAGTTCAAGCCCAACGCTTTTTGGCCGGCCGCTAAAGCACTCAATCAATACCCATACGTCTTTACATGTTTCAAAACTCATCACTTAAAACCTCCTTCTACAGTATTTTCCCATCGGCCAGCCTGCTGATCAGTGAGCATGCGATTTCTCCGGGATTGTTCCCTGTTATGGTCACGCCGTCCGCAGATCTTTTAGGGGTAAAGGTTGCTTTAACTTTGGTGGGAGAGCCCTTTAATCCCATTTTGGTGGTATCAGAGCCGGGAAGGTCTGCCAGCGTTATTTCCGGAATCTCAGCTTTTAAGGAGGCGATTTTATTCCTGATGGTAGCATATCTGGGCTTGTTGCTTTCTTTGGTTGCCGTGCACAAAACCGGGAGTCCGGCCTCAATGACTTCGATCCCTTCCTCCACCTGACGGCGTGCGATGACCTTGTCACCATCCACTTTTAAATCCAGAATATAGGTGAGCCTGACCGCTCCAAGGTGCTCTGCAATGCTGGGAGCCGTCTGGCCGGTATCCCCGTCAATGGCCTGTTTGCCTCCCAGGATCACATCAAAGGTCCCCAGCTTCTTAATTGCCTGGGAAAGGATATAGCTGGTAGCATAAGTATCGGAGCCTCCGAATGCCCGGTCGGTGATGAGATACGCTTCATCAGCGCCCATGGAAAGAGCTTCCCTTAACACGGCCTTTGCCTGGGGAGGCCCCATGGAGATCACCGTTACCTTGCCGCCGTACTGATCCTTTAACTGAAGTCCTGTCTCCAATGCATTTTTATCAAAAGGATTCATGATACTGGGGACTCCGGTACGGATCAAAGTGTTTTTTACCGGGTCGATCTTGATTTCCGTGGTATCAGGAACCTGTTTTATACAAACAACGATATTCATTTTCATTCCCCCTTATTTATATTCCTTATCCAATACGCCTGCGATGGTCATTCTCTGAATCTGGTTTGCGCCTTCAAAGATCTGGAATACTTTGCAGTCCCTCATCAGCTTTTCAACCGGATACTCTTTGCTGAATCCGTATCCGCCGAAAATCTGTACGGCGTTGGAGGTCACCTCCTGGGCGCAGTCGGATACAAAGGTCTTGCAGATGGAGCCTTCTTTTTGGACCATGATTCCCTGATCCATCATCCTCATGGTGTTGTTGACCAGACACCTGGAAGCTTCCACCTTGATCGCCATATCTGCCAGCATGGCCTGAACCATCTGGAATTTAATAAGCGGAGAGCCGAACTGTTTCCGTTCCTTTGCGTATTTTACAGATTCATCAAGAGCTCTCTGCATGATGCCCACGGCCAGAGTGGCAACAAAGGCACGGGATAAGTTCAGGGCATTTAATGCAAGCTTAAAGCCGGAGCCCTCCGGTCCCACCATGGCAGAGGCCTTTACCCGGACATTCTCAAAAATCAAGTCCGTTGTGTTGGAAAGACGAAGGCCCATCTTATTTTCATGGGCACCTACCGTTACTCCGGGGGTATCCCCATCGATGATAAATGCGGAGATTCCTTTGTGTCCTGCCCCAGGTGTTGTCTTAAAAAAGCCCACAAATACATCAGACAGAGCGCCATTGGTAATGAAAGTTTTTGTACCGTTTAATATGTATTCATCCCCGTCCAACACAGCAGTTGCCCGCATGGCAGCCGGATCGGAGCCTGCGTTTGGTTCGGTTAAGGCAAAGCCTGCAAATCCGCCGGGGGCAATTTTGTCGGCAAAATACTGTCCCTGTTCCCTGGTTCCTGCCAGGATTACGTTTCTTAAGGCAACAAAGGTAGTTACAAAGGTAATGGCATAACCGGCATCTACTTTTGCCAGCTCTTCAAAAATCATGGCCGTGGTTTCATAGCTTAAGCCGGTTCCGCCGTATTCTTCCGGAATCTCCAGCATATGCAGTCCCATGTCAAATCCCCATTTAAACAGTTCTCTGGGACATTCGCCCTTTTCGTCTGCTTCCTGGACACGGGGCTTGATTTCGTTTTCCGCCATATCCCTTACAAGAGCCAGCAGTTCCTTTTGTTCTTCGGTGTATAGTAAACTCATGTCATCTCACCTTTCCATTTGATTTTTCAAAGCTTTTTCAGTTTTGTTTCGCCGGTGGCAGCACCGGAAGCCAGAATTTCTTCGATCTCTCCGTTGGCATAATCCAGATGCTTCAGGATCTCAACCGTATGAGCGCCCTGGGAGCCGCCGATGTGATATTCCGGTACGCCAAGAGAACTGAAATTTACCGGGTTTGTAGGCATGCAGCGTTCTCCGGAAGGATAGGGGATCTTTGCAATGATGTTGTTGGCCCAAACCTGTTCATCGTCATACATATCAAGGGGCTCGTATGCCGCCTCACAGGCCAGATCGTTTTCTTTGAACATGGCAAGAAGTTCTTTTCTTGTGAACGTGCCAATGGCTTCATCCAGGATGTCAATGACTTCATGGTTTAAGTTGTCAGCATTTACCTGGGCACATTTCATATAACGTTCATTTCCCACCATGTCCGCTCTGCCAAGGAGGGTCATGATTTTCTCGTAGTCCCGGTCATACTCCGGACAGCAGATGACCACCCATTTCTGGTCACTGGTGCGGTATACGTTATTAAATGGATTGGGGACTTCCTTCCGGCTCTTGGGATACTGGTTTCCGTACTGGGCGGAGATGACTCCTGTGCTCAGCGCATATACTGCAGAATGGTGAAGGCCTACGGTGACCTTGTCGCCTTCACCGGATTTTTCCCGGGCGTAAAGAGCGGCGCAGATTCCGGACGCAAGTCCTAAGGCCACCTGGAAATCACCAAAGCCGTTGGTGGGAATCATGGGCGCATCGCCCCTGTTTACGGTGGTACCGAATACGCCCCCTCTTGCCATATAGCAGGTGACATCAAAGCCTGCGGTATCTTTTTCCGGCCCGTTTTCCCCGTAGCCAAGAACCTGTGCAAAGATCAGTCTTGGAAACTTCTCTTTTAAGGTGTCATAGTCAAGCCCCAGCTTTTTTAAGGATTTTGTTCTGGTATTGGTGACAAAAACGTCTGCTTCTTCTAAAAGCTTATAGGCTATTTCAATTCCCTTTTCTGACCTTAAGTCCAGGGTAATGAACCGTTTGTTCATATTCGCTACGTCAAATGCCAGATTTTCATCATCCTCATAGGGCATGTTGAACACCGCTCCCTGTGTTCTGGCCGGATCCCCTTTGGCAGACTCGATCTTAATGCAGTCGGCTCCCCATTCTCCAAGTACGCGGACAGTGGTGGGGGCTGCTAAATAGGTGGTTAAGTCAACTACTTTTACTCCTTCTAATGGTTTCATCAATTTCCTCCTTTACAAAAGCAGGGTCATTAGGTCCAGACCGAACCTGATGACCCCAAGTCAAATCATTATTAAAAGATATATTCCATCTTAGCCCCATGTTTGATGGTGTTTTTTGAGATGGTGATGCGCTGTACGGTAGGAGCACCTTCCTCTAACCACATGGCGCGGCAGTCACGGTAAAGACGTTCCACCGGACCATATTTGCAATCCTCAAAGTAACCGACACCGCCGAAGATCTCCAGCATTTCGTCACTGACTTTTCTGGTAGTGTCAATGCTGAAAAGCTTGCACATGGCTGCCTTTTCTTCGATGTATTCGCCGGTTGGGTTCTCCTCATAAGATTTTGCAAAGTCATAAACCATGCAGCGAAGTGCGTGTACCATCATGGACATATCGGCGATCTTGCAGCGAATGGCCTGACGGGTTCCGATCGGTTTCCCAAAGGTTACACGGTCAGCTGCATACTGGAGGGACAGTTCCAGCATTCTCTGTGCCATTCCCAGATTGCTTGCCGCAATGTGGGCACGGGAAACGGATAAGGAATGCATTGCGATTTCAAGGCCCTGGCCTTCTTTGCCCAACAGGTATTTCTTGTCGATTCTGCAATCCGTGAATTTAAGCTCTCCATGTCCGGCTCCCCGGCAGCCCATCATATGAGGCATGTTGATGACTTCAAAACCCGGAGCATCCATTGGCACGAAGAATGCGGACAGCCTGTCATTTTTATTGGAATCCGGGTTGGTGACTGCAATGACATAAGCAAATTCGCAGCAGTCCGTGTGGGAGATGAGTGTTTTTTCTCCGTTTAATACATAGGAGTCACCGTCTTTTACAGCCATGGTATGTAAGTCAGCGCCAGTTCCTCCGGTTGCTTCTGTCAGTGCAAAGCAGGTAAATACGGATTTATCCTGGAATTTGTTCATATATTCTGCTTTCAGTTCCTCGTTGCCGTAGTCATCTAAGATTCTCCAGTTTAAATCCATTGCATAGTGGAGATGCATTCTCATGCCGCCCGGTCCTCTGGAAAATTCCTCCTGTACCTGAAGGATCTCCAGCTCGGATAAACCATAGCCGCCGAATTCTATTGGCAGCGAACAGCGGTATAAATCATTCTGAATGGCCAGATCATAGAATTCCTGTGGAAATTTGTTAGTGATTTCCACTTCCTTCTGGATCTCCTCCAGGGGACCTTCTGCCAGCTTCCGGATCTGCATTAAATATGCCTGAAATTCTTCTTTGGATAATTTACTCATGTTTCATTCCTCCTAAAGATTTTGATTAGTATTTTTTTAACAATCTTGATACATTTATTATAAACACCGGGTCTTTAAAAATCCAATCGGCTGTATTCGGCTTTTTGGGCATGATTGATAGTTGCTGTCTATGTATTTATTTTTTACAAGCAGGGATTAATTGGGATATGGGTGGAGCCGCAGATGAGCAAAAAGAGAGAGCATGGGTTTTCTGCTTTGGCAAAAATCCATGCTCTCTCTTTTTATTTTTATATGTTTTTACAGCGCCTCCAGCAGATACATGGTAAAGTCCCCTGCCGCAATGATTTTCCCGTCTTCTGATTTTACCTCAACCCGGTTTACCACCGACCGGCTCCCCTTGTGTATGGAATTGGCTTCCACAAATATCAGGCCGGCTTTGATACCGCGCATAAAGTCAAGAGACCCGTGCTGGGTCACATTGGTATATTCATATGCATAGGTGGCCATGCCTGCGGTTATGTCACATAGAGAAAATAAAAAACCTCCGTGTAGATTACCGTATAAGTTTAAGGCGCTCTCCGGGATCTCAATGGATATCTTTGAATGGCCAGGCCATACTTCCAAAAGCTGTGCCTTTTCCAAGCCGCTTAAAGGAAGAATATGGCGTCTGATCCCTTCCATAATTTCTTCTCTCATTTCCATTACCTCCCGTATGACGATATTATTATTCTGCACTATAACACAGTCAGAAGGGATGATACAAGGTATTAAATAAATATATAGGAAAAAAACTATGGATCAGGCGGGAATGCATAGAATCGGCCGATTGGATATTCCATCAGCCATAAACTATAATGAATCTAAATATTAAAGAACCTGCAAAAGCAGCCGGCAGAAAAGAGCAGAGATATTTTATTTTTCATCTATTTGTTAAAAAAATAACAAATAATTATACGAGGAGGATCTTACCATGGGAAATGGGGGAAATGGAAACAAAGCTGGAGTTAAGGAAATTGACTGGAAGACGGTTGTCGTATTCGTATCCATAGCGTTCAGCTCTCAATGCGGCGGCGGTTTTGCTGCCGGATCAACACCCTGGTCTTATTTTTTTGCAAACACAGGGTTTTACGGGATTTTGCCCAAAGTAACGCAGCCTTATTTCTGCCTGTTCATGCCCCTGGTAGTTGCGGCCATCAACTGTTTTATGATCTATTTCTTTATGAAATTTGCCATGGATTTCAGAACCTTTGATTATGGAAGCTTCCTTGGAGCATATGGGGCGCGTTTTTTAGGAGGAAAGCTGGCAAAGCCAATGCAAATCGTATATGAATTCAATTTTAACTGGCTGCTCATTGTATGTATGGCTCTGGCCTATTCCTCCTCAGGTTCAGCCCTTGCGGAGATTTCCGGCATGCCATATCTTGTAACCACGTTTGTTGTGGGCATTATCATGTTTATACTCTGCATGAAAGGAAGCGGCCTGGTGCGCAAAAATGCGGTGTTTATGAGCGCAGTCATTTTTATCACTCTGGTTGTGATTCATGTGCCAAACGTGATCTACAATCTGGCAAACGGAAATTTAAGAAATGAAATGCAGGTGATGGGCGGCTCACTGAACCAGGGAATTTCCTCCGGAGCCGGCAGCTTTCTAAAATACCTTTTGACCGCATTCTGCTGGGCCTATATTTTTTCGGGTCAGAATTTAGGCGGATTTGGGGCGTATGTAAACCATGCCCAGCTCTTTACCAATAAAAGGACTCTCCGCTGGGCGGTGGTGCTTTCCGTCATTTTAAACTGGGCGTTTCTGGAGATGACGGTGATAAATCTGGCGGCAAATTATTCCGGAGTATTTGAAGGCTGGAAGGCCGGCAAAGCTGTTTATACCATCCTGGTAGTGGAAAACGGGGTGGGAGCTTCCGCATTTAAGGCCGTGCTGCTGACCCTGATCACTGTTTCCATCTTTTTTGCAACGATTTCAACGGCAATCAATTATGCTCAGGGCTTCAATGACCGGGTTTTAAACTGGTACCAGGGGAAAATAAGTGAAAATCCTGAAGTTTCCGCTGCAAAACGGAACAGGAGAGGAGCAATGCTCACCTTGCTTTATATCATACTTACCTGGGGCGTCTCCCAGGTTGGGCTTACAAGCCTGGTGTCCAAGGGGCTGACTCTTGTGTCTTATATTAACCTGTTCACATTGATTTTGCCCACTATAGTAAATGTGATGATTGGATGGCAGGATGGGGGGATTCCATTTAAAGTGTTAAAAGGTAAATGATTGGAATGTTTGTACATAGATGGAAGGCCGGGGATACCCAATGCTTGATCAGCACCCGGAAAGACAGAAGGCAGATAATAACTTTTGGAGCCGGTATAATTACTGGCTCCGCAGATTGCAGATAAACTGTATTCCAGTATTTTCTTTTTTCCAGAATTCTCATTATGCCCATAACTGTTGGTTATGAATATTTATGTAATAACTCTTTCGGAATATGGCAATAGTCATTCGGGCACCTATCTAATCTATCCTGATGTTCCTCTGCACTTTTAACGTAATTCATAAGTGGCAGGACTTCCACTGCAATTTTGTCCCTATCTGCTCTTTCTATTATATAATTCTTAGCATCTTCCAAATGTCGGGGCACTTTACTATATACGCCTGTGCGGTATTTTTTTCCCACATCATTCCCTTGTTTATTCATACTGTAAGGATCTATGATCTCAAAAAAATAATCCATTAGTTGGGAAACAGATACAATATCAGGGTCAAATTCTGTTTTTACGCATTCAGCATAACCATCATACTCGCCTTCGAGAGTATTTGAGTAACCATTTGCCCGTCCAGCCTGAGTATGAATAACACCTTTTAGTGTTTTGATAAATGCTTGTACACCCCATAGGCAGCCACCTGCAAAATATATTGTTTCAACCATAGTATTCACCTATTTTCTTTCGTCAAGTATAAATGATCAACAGTTAAAGACTAACAGAAGATTCCCATTTTACTTAATTATATCAGAACCAGGCGCAAAAATATAGAAATGTTTATATCATTTGGCTTTTTCTGCAGACTGCTCTTTATGATGTTTTGAATTCATGGATTTTTTAGTATTTACTTTGCCTTCCCTATATGTTATGATGAAAAAAATACGTTATAATAGATGGTGAACAGTATGAATGACTTAAAATCAATCATTGTAGAGCGAATGAAAGCAGTACGCAACAGCAAGCAGTTAAGCTTAGATCAGGCGGCGGATTTAACCGGGATCAGCAAGGCCATGCTGAGCCAGATCGAGCGTGGGCAGTCTATGCCTACTATCACAACACTTTGGAAAATCTCCACAGGGTACAAGGTTCCGCTCACCTATTTTTTAGAGCAGGAAAAGAGTAATTACACCAAAATAGACACATTGAATACCCAGCCTGTTTATGAGGAAAACGAAAAGATGCGGACCTTCCCCCTTTTTCCCTATAATCCTGCTCAGAACTTAGAGATGCTGTATATCGAATTTGAGCCGGGGTGCGTTCACCAATCCGCCAGACATATGGATGGCGTGGAAGAATATATCTTTGTCCAGAAAGGACAATTGGAAATGCGCCTGAATCAGGATGAGACTGTTTTGACCGAAACCCAGTGTTTTCGTTTTAAAGCTGATGTTCCTCATTGCTATATCAACTCTTCAAAGGAAACGTGCTGCATCCTGAACATTATTTTTTACCCGATGATGACATAATGGAGTACATAAGAAAAATATGAAAAAAGCACTTATATTTGGTATTGCCGGATCTTTCTTTTTTGCATTTACATTTGTGTTCAACCGCAGCATGCACTTATCCGGAGGAAGCTGGATCTGGAGCGCAAGCCTTCGCTATTTGTTTACTTTTCCCATTCTGGCTATGATTGTGGGAAAACACCGCGGATTTCAGCATGTCCATAAAGTCATAAGAAAGAATCTTTTCAATTGGCTCATTTGGAGTACTGTTGGATTCGGCTTTTTTTATGCACCGCTCTCTTATGCGGCCGATTACGGGGAATCCTGGTTGATTGCGGCATCCTGGCAGGTAACAATCGTAATGGGTATCTTATTGTCTCCTGTATTTCATAAACGTGTACCCATAAAAAACCTATGTATATCAGGATTCATTTTAATCGGAGTATTTCTTTTGCAGGTACATGATATAGCTGATCTGGATATTAAGAGGACCCTTATGACGCTGCTTCCTATCCTTATAGGGGCTGTCTCCTATCCCCTGGGAAACAGAAAAATCATGGAGGCAAGCGGGGATCAGCTTTCTACAATCCAACGCACCTACGGCATGACGTTATGCAGCCTCCCCTTCTGGTTTGTTTTAGCTGTATTTGGCCTGGTAAATACCGGAGGCCCTTCTGTAAATCAGACCCTCCAGTCCCTGTGCGTCGCAGTTTTTTCCGGAGTGATCGCAACCCTGCTGTTTTTTAAAGCCACCGATCTGGTCAAGTCAAACCATAAGCAGCTTGCTGTGATCGAATCCACACAGTCAGGTGAGGTCATATTTACTTTGCTGGGGGGCATCTGGCTCCTTGGGGATTCACAGCCTGATTATCTGGGAATGATCGGTATATCTTTTATTGTGTTGGGCATGATCCTAAACAGCCTGATTGTGACATTTTCTAAGAAGCCAGAGATCAATCACCCGTAACGGAACGGCCGATACCTGCCCTCTGACGGATAAAAAACAAAAAGTATTACAGCTGTTTCGCCTTCCAGGAACTTGAAAGTTCCATGATAGTCTGGTAATATAAGGAACAGATCATTTCGTTTAAACTGTCAGATGATATGGAAGCTGAAAAATAAAAGACAGTCTGTTAAGTGAAAGACACCACAGAGGGAGAGACCCTTTGGATAAAAAGATGAGAAAGGATAGGGTATATGGGCCAGAAACTTCTTACCCCAATCCTTCCGGAGACAATGGATTTTGTACTGGAAGATATGGAGGAATTATCCCGCAGAAAAGACCAGGAGGAAGCGGTAACAGATGTACTCATAAGAAACCTTCATATAGCGGAGGAAGACCTTTCCCGCATGCGTTTTTCCGCCGTCATATTTGAGAACTGTATATTTCAGGATTGCACCTTTGAAAAAGGGGAATTTACTGATGTGGTGTTTCGCGCCTGTGATATATCCAACTGCAATTTTGAGGACAGCTATTTTAACCGGACGGAATTCCTCTCCTCAAAGGGGCTGGGCGTAAAGTTTTGCGGAAATACCATGCTTCATACGGTGATCCTTGACTGTAATTTCAACTATGGGAATTTTGATTCTTCCAGGCTGGAACACATCCGCTTTTCTGATACTCAGATCCGCGGCGGCTTCCTGACTCAATGCCGCTGTAAGGCGGTAGAATGGAACCGGGCAAATCTGGAAAACGCCAGTTTTTTTAAAACCGTAATGAGAGGAATGGATTTTACCAGCAGCATGATACAGGGGTTGGTTCTGTCTGACGGCTGCCCGGAGATAAAAGGTGCAGTGGTGGATTTATACCAGGCAGCAGAACTGGCAAAGTATTTAGGAGTTGTCATAAAAAGCTGACACTTTGCTGCTCAAATACGTTTCTGAATCAAGAATGAGGTTTTTAATGAGCCCTCGTGGTGATAAAATGGCTGTAATTATGTTGCAAGATAAGCGTTTCTTTAAGGAGGCGATTTTTTTATGATGGAACCCTCAAAGACTGCATAGCACGGGTTATGCAGTTAAAATAAAAGAGTAATTGTATAGCCTTTGCTATTCCTGACAGTAAAAATATGTTTGGGAGGCAGCGATGCGCTATCAGAAAGCCAATGAAATTTTACCGGAAGAGCTGGTGGAATTAATTCAGAATTATATAGACGGGGAATATGTTTACATCCCCAGAAAACAGGAAAATAAACGAACCTGGGGCCAGAGGACAGGAGCCAGAGAGGAAAGGAAACGCCGGGATGTATCTATTTATGAGGATTATGTATCCGGTATATGCGTGAGGCTTTTAGCAGAGCGCTATTACTTATCCGAGAAAAGCATCCAGAGGATCGTACTTCAGGAAAAGAAAAATATGGAAATGAAATAGGGCGGCACATCAAATAGAAAATGGTGTGCCGCCTTTTCTTTATTTCATAAATGAGTATGAGGTGGGATAAAAAAAGAGGGCGTGTTACAGTTGTCTGAGAAACAATTGTAAAAATGGAGAAAGAACATGAATCGTAATTTACGAAAACAATGGATCGTCACGCCGGACCAGCTTCCAGCCATCATAAGAAGGTGCCCCAAATGCGGAAAAAAGACGGAATTTATAAACAGCGGAAAATTCAGGGTCAACGCCAACGGCCGTCTTTTAGACGTCTGGCTGGTCTACCGGTGCGGACAATGCGAGACCTCCTGGAATATGACCCTGTGGGAACGGGTGGAGGCAGGCCGCTTAGAAAAGAAAGAGTATGAAGGATTTTTAAACAATGATCCTGATCTGGCAGCAAAATACGGAAATGACAGGGAAATATTTGCCCGCAATAAGGCGGAGGCAGCTGCCTCAAAAGAGGAATACCACGTGACGACTGTGGATACTGCATTTCCCTGCGGAAAGGACCATGCCATGGAAATTGAAATCAGGATTCCGTCTGGATTTGATTTAAGAGCTGATGTTTTTTTGATGAAACAGCTGTCCGTATCCAGAAGCAGAATAAAGAAATGGTGTGAGGACGGGCTGATTTTAAACGGCAGCGAAGTTTTGTCTCCAAAGGGGAAAGTGAAAGACGGGATGATCCTGCAGATAAAAAAGGAAGCCGTCCGGTCAGAAGCGGAAGAGAAATGGGAGTATTTCTTTTGTCAAAATGGACAAGGGTGTTGATTACTGATGAAAAACCAAGTGATGATCCATCTGTTTTAAAGACAGCGGAGCCTTTGTGGGCGGCCGCTGTCTCTTCTTTTCATTCCAGTTGAACAGACGGACTTTTTCAGTGATACAAAAGGCTGTATATTAAAAATGAAAAAAGCATATAAAGCTTGAACCACTGATCCGGATTTCCTTCTTTCATATCCTTACTTATTAATTAAGAAGGTTAAAAAGAATCAAAATTTTGGAAAAAGTCACTTGACAATCTGATTGGAATGCTATATTATAACAATATCAGTAATCATTACTATTATTGATAAAGAATATCAATAAGATTTAAAGATATTCAACCCTGCTTTATCGGGCATAACCGAATAGCAGCGATAGCTGCAATTCGGTCAAATTATAAATATAAAACACAGGAGGTAATTATTATGTCATTAATCGGAACAGAAGTAAAACCATTCAAGGCCCAGGCTTTTCATAACGGTGAATTCGTAGAGGTTACAGAAGCAGATTTTAAGGGAAAGTGGAGCATCATCTGCTTTTATCCCGCAGATTTCACCTTTGTATGCCCGACGGAGCTGGAAGATTTACAGAACAATTACGAGACATTTAAGAAACTGGGAGCAGAGGTTTATTCCGTTTCTACGGATACTCATTTTACCCACAAGGCATGGCATGACAATTCCGAAGCTATCCGTAAATTGACCTATATTATGATTGGGGATCCCTCTCATACCTTGTCCCGTAATTTTGATGTGCTGATTGAAGCAGATGGACTTGCAGACCGGGGTACTTTTATCGTTGATCCGGATGGCATCATTCAGTCCGTAGAAATCAATGCGGGAAACATTGGCCGTGATGCAAACGTTCTTATTGATAAGATCAAGGCTGCCCAGTATGTAAGAAATAACCCAGGAGAGGTTTGCCCGGCAAAATGGAAAGAGGGCGGAGCCACATTGAAGCCAAGCCTTGACCTTGTAGGAAAAATCTAAGGAGCAAATATTATGATGCTGGATGCTGAAATTAAAAAACAACTGGCTGAGTATCTCCAGCTTCTGGAAAATGATGTGCTGATTAAAATCAGTGAAGGCTCTGACAGCGTATCAATGGATATGAAGGCTCTGATAGATGAACTGACCGCCCTGTCCCCAAGAATTAAGACAGAGCAGGTAAAGCTGCCCAGAACACCCAGCTTTAGCATTAACCGTGTGGGGGAAGACACCGGAGTGGCTTTTGCCGGAATCCCTCTTGGCCATGAATTCACTTCTCTGGTACTGGCTCTCTTACAGGTGAGCGGAAGAGCTCCAAAGGTTGACGGCAAATTAATTGACCAGGTAAAAAGGATCAAGGGTGAGTTTCACTTTGAAACCTATATCAGCTTAAGCTGCCATAATTGCCCGGAAGTGGTGCAGGCCCTTAACTTAATGAGCATTTTAAATCCTGGTATCACCCATACCATGATAGACGGTGCAGCATTTAAGGATGAGGCGGAAAGTAAAAATATCATGGCTGTGCCTACGGTCTGCTTAAACGGTGAGGTTTTTGGCAGCGGGCGCATGACACTGGAAGAGATTCTGGGGAAATTAGGCAGCAGCCCTGATGTATCAGAGTTTGAGGAGAAAGAGCCTTTTGATATACTTGTCATCGGAGGCGGCCCTGCGGGAGCCAGCGCGGCCATTTATGCGGCGCGCAAAGGAATTCGTACAGGTGTAGTTGCCGAACGCTTCGGCGGTCAGGTAAGAGAGACGCTGGGGATCGAGAATCTCATCAGTGTGGCGTATGCCGAAGGCCCTGAATTTGCAGAAACCCTGGAGCAGCATGTTAAAAATTACGATGTGGATATTATGAATTCCCAGCGTGCCAAACGCCTGGAAAGAAAAGAACTCATCGAGGTGGAGCTGGAAAACGGCGCTGTTTTAAAAAGCAAGGCGGTGATCCTTTCCACAGGTGCCCGCTGGAGAAATGTAGGCGTACCGGGTGAGGCAGAGTTTAAGAACAAGGGAGTTGCTTATTGTCCCCATTGTGACGGTCCTCTTTTTAAAGGAAAACACGTGGCAGTCATTGGAGGCGGTAATTCCGGCATTGAAGCGGCTATTGACCTTGCAGGAATTGCAAGTCATGTGACAGTGCTTGAATTTATGCCTGAGCTGAAAGCGGATGCTGTACTGCAGAAGCGTCTTTTCAGCCTTCCCAATGTGACAGTCATAAAGAATGTTCAGACAAAAGAAATTACCGGCACTGATAAGGTAAACGGAATAACCTATGTGGAACGTGAATCTGGAGCAGTCCATCATGTGGAACTGCAGGGAGTGTTTGTTCAGATCGGCCTTGCAGCCAATACGGATTGGCTGGGAGAAACCGTTGAACGCAACCGCATTGGAGAGATTGTTGTTGATAACCGCAATGCTGCCAGTGTGCCGGGAGTCTTTGCAGCAGGAGACTGCACGGACAGCGTTTATAAACAGATTGTCATTGCAATGGGTTCCGGAGCCAGTGCAGCCTTAAGCGCTTTTGACTATTTAATAAGAAGTTAATGTTCAGATGCTGTTTCCTCGCCAATGACTTACGGGAAACAGCATCTTTTTTTATGCGGGCGGCGAGCCGAGCGGACATGCCTGCATGTCCATTGGGCGACCGCCGCGATAACGGGACAAAACTCGCGGAGCGCGTTTTGTCCCGTTAGGAAATGCTGTTTTCCGGAACCTTGACATGTCCCGCCTGGAACAGTATAATTTAACTGACAGACATGGAAGCGGATTGCGAATATCTGCTTGTTTTGGGTACTGCTGGAAAATGACTGGAGTGATGGATATGCAATATGGTGCGCTGGAGCGGATGCTCATTAACTCGATAAAAGAAGTACAGATAAAATTAGGATATGAAAAAGAGCCTATTCGCTTTTACTATCCTCAACATGCACTGACGAAAATACTGAAGATCTCCGAAGACTCTGACAGGGAAATGAAAGCCGCAATGGAAGGCTTTAAGGAATCCGTAAAGGAACGTCTGGGAGATATCAGGATCACAAAAAGCCAGGAACGTTTTTGCTTTGAGATTCCGCCGGAAGGAGTGGAATACGTATATGAGCATGAAAAAGACAATGGTTTCTTAAAGGAATTCATAGAAACCGTGGAAAATCACAGCACTGCCTTGGAAGATATATTAAAAGTCTTTCGTAAATTCGGGGATGGCAGGGTCATTTGTGAGAAATCCCAGGAAGAAGATTTTGATTACATTCTGTTTTTTGAGAATCCTTCTATTGATAATTATCGGTATTATATCAAATTTCATGAAAATCACGTCACATACCACAGATTCCTGTCCGAAGATGCAGCGGATATGGGCATATAACGATATCATATCAGGAGAAAAGAACAATGCAGAGAAAAAAGTGGATAGTTACCCTGCTTACAGGTCTTGTATTTATGACCACCAATCATTTTACTGCCAAAGCGGATACAGCCTCCGACATGGCAATCCTCATGGTGGCTCCGCCGCCCTCTGAATGGCAGACCGGCCCGGGAACCGGTCCGGGAAAAGGATTTTCCCAGACAGGGCCGGAAATCCAGAACGGAACAGGAGAACAGGTGGTGGCTTATGCAAAGCAGTTTTTAGGAAACCCTTATGTATATGGAGGGACAAGCCTTACATCAGGTGCTGACTGCTCCGGGTTTGTACTGAGCGTTTATAAACAATTTGGCATAAATCTTCCAAGAACCTCTGAGGACCAGGGACAAGCAGGGATTGATGTAGGCGGAATAGAAAATGCAAGGCCAGGGGATCTTGTATCATACATAGGGCATATCGGCATTTACGTGGGACAAAATCAGCTGATCCATGCAAGCGGCCCGGAGGACGGAATTAAAATTTCCACTGTGGATTTTAAGCCTGTGGTTTCAGTGAGAAGAGTATTGGGAAATTAAATAAAAAGGCACATTTGAGCTTATCCGGATGGTTTGTAAAGATCATCTGGGATAAGCTCTTTTTTAATTTACACCCCCTTTCCCTTAAGAAACAGGATGAAAGAAGCCGGAAGTTTTTCAGTCATAATTTGTCCCACCCTACATATATTGAGGTAAGAGGAGGGATGAAGGTGGAGAGGAAAGACGAGCTTATCAATATATTTTCCAGGAGCATAAGAGAAATTTTAAACCGGGTGACCGTTGACTTTGACGAGGTTCAGGAAATCAGACTCCGGGTGGCGGCTCCTCTTTTAATGGTATACCGGAATGAGGAGTATTATGTAACTCCGAAAGGTTCCCTGAGCAAGGAAGGAAAGGACGCCTATGCGGTCTCTAAAAATGAGCTTAAGGAAACCATGGAGTACATGAGCAACTATTCCCTGTATGCTTTTGAAGAAGAGATGAAACAGGGTTTTATCACCATTCAGGGAGGCCACCGGATCGGGATCGCAGGAAAGACCATTTTAGACGAATCCGGGATCAAGGCAATGAAATACATATCCTTTATCAATGTCAGGCTGTCCCATCAGGTAAAGGGCTGCGCCTCAGAGGTTTTGCCTTATTTATACGAGGAAGGGAGAGAAATCTATCACACGCTGATCATTTCCCCTCCCAGATGCGGGAAGACCACTCTGTTAAGAGATTTAATCCGTCAGGTTTCCAATGGTTCTGAGGATCATTCAGGGCTTACGGTGGGCGTGGTTGATGAACGTTCTGAAATTGGGGCCTGTTATCAGGGGATCCCTCAGAATGAGCTGGGAATCCGTACCGATATTTTAGACTGCTGTCCCAAGGCAAAAGGGATGATGATGCTGATACGGACCATGTCTCCCAGGGTGATTGCCGTGGATGAGATCGGAAGCAGGGAGGATTTAGAGGCAATGGAATACGTGATGAACTGCGGCTGTAAGCTGATCGCAACGGTTCACGGGAACTCCATCGATGACTTAAAGCAGAAGCCCATATTAAGAAAGCTGGTGGAGGAACGGATTTTTGAGAGATATATTGTCTTAAACAACTTAGGAAAGATCGGAAACATCGATCAGATCTATGACTCCAGAGGAACTCAGCTCTACAAATCCCAGGTACATCAGATGGGAATACGATGGGACAGGCGGGAGTGTATTGCTTATGGATAATACGTGGCTGAGGATTTTAGGAGCAGTACTGGTCATTATATCCAGCTCCGGTCTTGGGTTTTTTATGGCAGCCCAATGGAACGAGCATTTAAAGACCGTGGAAAAGCTCCGGAAGATGATTTTTTTGTTAAAAGGCGAGATTGTTTATGCAAATTCTCCTCTTACAGAGGCTTTTGAGCGCACCGGCAGAAAGGCCGGAGGTGAAATAGGCGTTTTGTTTGAGAAGGTGTCGGAGCGGCTTTCCGGACAGCAGGGAGAAACCTTTTATACCATCTGGCAGGAAGAGATCGACAAACTTCCCAGGGAGGTCTGCTTGTCCAAAGAGGACAAACAGAATTTAAAAGGCCTGGGTGAGCACCTGGGATACTTAGACATGGACATGCAGGAGCGGAACATTCTTTTGTACCTGGAACAGCTGGATTTAACCATCGGCTATTTGAGAAAACATAAGCAGGAAAAAAGCCGCCTTTATACCAGCCTGGGTATAATGGGCGGTTTATTCCTAACAATCGTAATGTATTAAGGAGGATAGCATGGGGGTCAATTTGATTTTTAAAATTGCAGCAGTTGGAATCCTGGTTTCCGTCATCTGCCAGGTATTAAAACACAGCGGACGGGAAGAACAGGCATTCTTAACAAGCCTCGCGGGGCTGATCCTGGTGCTGTTCTGGCTGGTGCCTTATATTTATCAGTTATTTGAATCCATTAAAAATCTGTTTGCATTGTAGGTGAGAGACATGACCGTAGTGACCATAGCCATAACAGGGATCGTTGCAGTGCTTTTAGCGGTTTCCTTAAAAGGGATGAAGGGGGAATATGGGACCTATCTGGTTATGGCGGCGGGCTTTTTTATCTTTTTTTACGGCATGGGAAAGCTCACTACCATTCTGGATACCATGAAGGAGATCCAGACCTATATTAAGATCAACAGCATCTATCTATCCACCCTGGTAAAGATGATAGGAATCACCTATATCGCAGAATTTGCTGCCGGGATATGCAAGGATGCGGGATACGGAGCCGTTGGGACCCAGATCGAAATATTCGGAAAGCTGTCTGTTCTGGCAGTCAGCATGCCCATTCTCCTGGCCCTCATTGAGACGCTGCAGGTATTTTTATCATGACGGAAGGGAGTAAGACCATGAAAAGAACCGCCTTTTTCCTGTTGTGTCTTTTGATCCTGCTGCTTTTCCCGGGGGACAGCCCTGGAGCGGAAGTCTCTTCCGGGCAGGAGGAGGCGGCCTCAGTGGGAGAGCTGGATTTAGATCAATATGATTTAACGGATATCCAGAAATTTCTGGACCAGGCTAAGGGGAACCAGGGCATGAACCTTTCCTTTAAAGAGCTGATGAAGGATCTGATGGATGGAAAATTAAATGAAGTCATGGGACAGGCCGGAAAAGCGCTGAAGGATCTGCTGATGGGAGAGATTAAAAACAGCGGACATATGATGGGACAGATCATGGTGCTGGGGATCATTGGAGCGGTATTTTCCAACTTTTCCAGCGTGTTTACGGGAAGCCAGATTTCTGAAACCGGGTTTTTCGTCACCTATCTGCTGCTGTTTACTTATCTGGCTGCCAGCTTTTTTACCAGTGTTACCATTACGGGAAATGTGGTGGGGCAGGTCATGGATTTTACTAAAATATTGATGCCGGCCTATTTCCTGGCAGCGGCATTTGCGGGGAGCAGCGCGTCTGCGGCAGCTTCCTATGAGTTCACATTATTTATCATCGCTTCCGCCCAGTGGCTTTTGGGGCAGGTGCTTTTGGCTCTCATAAGGGTCTATGCCCTTTTGGTCATGGCAGGCCACATTGCCAAAGAGGACATGCTCTCAAAGCTTACAGAGCTTTTGGAACAGGTGGTTTCCTGGAGTTTAAAGACCCTGGTAGGAGTTGTGCTCGGGTTTCACCTCATTCAGTCCATGGTTCTGCCCTATGTGGATTCCATGAAAACGGGAGCCATCCAGAAGCTGATCGGAGCCATTCCTGGGATCGGCCAGGGTGTTAACTCCGTTGCCCAGATGGTGCTGGGGTCCGGGGTGCTTATTAAAAATACCATTGGAGCAGCCGGTATTATCATACTTCTCATCATCTCCGTGATTCCGCTGTTAAAGCTGGTGGTGCTGATGGTATTATACCAATGCGTTGCAGCCCTTTTGCAGCCGGTCTGCGATAAGAGGATCGTGTCCTGCATTTCCGATATGGCAAAAGGCCATCGGATGCTCCTTTCCGTTGCGGCCTCAGGGGTGATTCTCTTTATTGTTACCATAGCGCTTGTATGCGCTTCCACCAATGTGACCTATTATACCGGGTGAGAGACATGGAAGAATTGTTTAACTGGATACGCAATATAACCTATTACCTGATTTTTATAACCGTGGTGGGAAACCTCCTGCCGGATAAGAAATATGAAAAGTACATAAAATTATTTGCCGGCATGGTGTTGATCCTTTTGGTATTAAAACCAATTACAGGAGGCTTAAGGCTTGATGATACCCTGGCTTACTATTTTGAGGCCATCAGTCTTAAAAAGGAAGCAGGAGAGCTGACGGGAAAGCTTTCAAGCATGGATGAGAAACGGCTTGAAACCATGATTGCCAGATATGAGGAGGCGGTGGGAACGGATTTAAAATCCATGGCAGAAACCGAAGGCTTTGACTGCAGGACATCCAGGGTGGAAATCAACAAGGATCAGGAAAGCGGTTCCTTTGGCCATGTAATGCAGGTCTCCATGGTTCTGGTGCCGCAGAAAACAGGAGAAGAAGCAAAGGGTGTGGCTGTTTCCGGAAATGGGACGGTTCCCGTAGAAAAGGTACAGGAAGTAGAAGAGGTGAAAATAGCCGGGTCAGAGCCGGAAAAAGGTGAGGATAAGGGACAGGAGGACGTGAGGAGGCAGAAACAGGAAGAAAATTCACGGCTTTCAGGTCTTAGAAGGCGGATTGCGGAATATTATGATTTGGAGGAACAGGATATTGAAATTCAAATGGAAGATGGGAAAGGATAAATGGCTGATCTTATTGGCTGTTGGAATGATTATCCTAATCCTTACATTTCCCTCCGGTTCGGGTATGGCCGCCAAGGTAGAGCGGACTGCAGAAAGCAAAAACCAGACGGCATTGCAAAAAGGAATCGTAACAGAGCCTGCAGATGGAGAAGCGGCTGCGGCGGCAGGAGCAGACCGGACCTATGAGGAGCAGCTGGAGGCGAGGGTAAAGAAAATTTTGAAAACCGTGGATGGGGTCGGTCAGGTAGAAGTGATGATCGTGCTGAAATCGTCAGAGGAGAAGGTACTGCGTGTCGATAAGGACAGTTCGGATTCCTCTACCGAGGAAAAGGACAGCTCCGGGGGGACCAGAAAGAACACCAGCGCAGAGCTTAAAGAAAGCACTATTCTTACCGGTTCAGGAGAAAACACATCTCCAATTGTGGAGAAGGAGATACGTCCGGAGATAGAAGGAATCGTCATCAGTGCCCAGGGCGGAGGCAGCCCCACGGTAAAAGCTGAAATTTCCAGTGCCATGGAAGCATTATTTAACCTGCCCCCACATAAAATAAAAGTATTAAAGAGGGTGGAATAAAAAGGAGTGTCATGTATGAGAAGTTGGAAAACAAGCAATGAACCCAAAGTCCCTAAAACCCCAAAGAAAATGGATATGAAGAAACTGTTCCGAAGAAACCAGATTATTATCACCACATTGGCCGTTATGATAGCTGCTGCTGGATATTTAAACTATGCCGGAAAGCAGGAGGCCGCTTCCGGGACAGACGTCTATGAGGCGGGGATGACTGATATTTCTGAAGAAGATATTTTAGCAGAAAACCAGTCCCTTACAGGCAGTGATGTAAATCAGGAAATCGCAAGCCTTGACCAGGATGCGGAAGATATCGATAAGCTGGAGGAAAATGAGACATTGGCAGCTGCAGAAAGCGACGGATCCGTGGATCTGGCAGCAAATGAGACACAGGCGGCCCAGACCGGCCTTGACAACCCTGGAGAAGCAGTGCTTACCAGCGGAATGAACGTATCGGACTACATATCAAGCGTACAGTTAAACAGAGAGCAGGTAAGGGCAAAGAACAAGGAAACCTTAATGAACTTAATCAACAATCCTAACATTGAGGAAGCGGCAAAACAGCAGGCCATTCAGGAAATGATCGAAATGACGGCTGTTTCTGAAAAAGAAAATGCAGCAGAAACCTTATTGCTTGCCAAAGGCTTTGCAGACCCTGTGGTCAGCATCTCCAGCGGAAAAGTGGATGTGGTCATTAATGCTCCCAGCATTACAGATCCTCAGCGGGCCCAGATTGAGGACATCGTAAAGAGGAAAACAGAAGTAGGGGCGGAGAGTATTGTGATCACCCTTATGAAACTGGAAGAGTAAAAAGCCGCGGCAAATGTTACGTTTCAGCCATGCCATTCATAATGTGCAAACACTTCTGCATGGCTAACTGTAACTTGCAAACTTCGGCCAGTTTTGCTATAATAATTCCAGAACCCAGAAATATGAGTACAGGAGGGAATTGCTGTGGCAGAAGTGGAAAGCAGAAATACTCACAAAGTATATGAAAAAGATAAAATCGGCGAAGTACAGATTGCAGACGATGTGGTGGCCATCATTGCTGGCCTTGCCGCAACAGAAGTAGAAGGCGTAGATTCCATGGCGGGCAATATCACCAATGAGCTGGTGGCGAAGCTGGGCATGAAAAATTTATCAAAAGGCGTTAAGGTAGAACTGACCGAAGAACACGTATCTGTGGATTTATCCTTAAACATCAAATACGGTTACAGCATACCTGCTGTCAGTGAGAAAGTTCAGGAGAAAGTGCAGAACGCTATTGAGAACATGACAGGATTAACGGTCCTGGATGTAAACATTCGGATTGCCGGTGTTGCATTGGAAGAGAATAAATAGATTTTTAGAAAAGTCTATCGCGGGGGGCGAACCGGGAAAAGGTTCATACCCCCGCTTTTCTTTGTGCATAAATGAGTAAAAATTTATTGTAATGATTTCGCTCAGGATTTATAATGAACCCGGAATATATCAACGGATTCTTAAGGGACAGGTGTTTACGTATATGATGACTGATAGGGAGAAGGACCATTACTCGCAGAAGGTAATGATTTTGTTTGGCCTGGTGGTTACGGTAATTGTGGGAGTATTCGCTTTAAACATTTGTTATTTCAAGGAGGTGGAAAAGATCCTGATAGAACAGACTTATCAGGATTTGGAGAAGGAAAGTGACGGGACATTGGCTGAACTTCAGAGAATAATCCAGGACAGGCTTGAAATGCTTGAAATATTTTCTGCATACGGTGATCCTCCGGAAGGACAGGATATAGAAAAGTGGCGGGGAAATTCAGAGACGTTTGAAACAGGGGGCTTACGGCTGGGGATTTCCGATGACCAGGGGATCATGTATTATGGAAACAATGAGTCACGGGATGTTTCCAAAAGCAGTGATTACCAAAGGGCGTTAAGCGGAAAGAACAGCATTTCCAGATTGTCTTTAAATGATTCTGACGGCCATGGGGGGATCGTTCTGACGGTTCCTGTAATAAGGGAGGGTCAGGTAAAGGGAGCAGCCTGCATGGAGTATACCGGTGCGGAACTGGGGAAATATTTAAATAACACGGAAATAAGCAGGTACGGAGCCAATCTGGTTTTCACAAAGACCGGAGAACTGGTGGCCTTCTGCCCTGGATACGAAAATTACGGCACCATTTACGATATGCTGAAGCTCATGGATTTTAAGGACGGGCAGTCTTTGGAACAGCTAAAAAAGGCGGTGGAGAGCGGGCTTTCCGGATATACTGTCTATGACCGCAATGGCAGCAGGGAGCTTCTTTATTATCAGCCTGCAGGAATCGGGGACTGGATGGTGGCTTCTCTGGTGCAAACAGAAGGCTATGAGAGCACTCTTCAAAGGATCGAAAGGCTGTCGGAACGCTTTGTTGCAGGTTCTACCTTTTTGCTGGCCTGTACGGTTTTGCTGATCATCTGTATTCTCCATCTGCGGAAAAAGGAATCCAAACGGGCGCAAAAGGATTATTTAACAGGGGTTTATACCAGGGAGACAGCCAAAAAGCTGGTGGAACAAGGGCTGAGAGCCGGAGGGAAAAAACGGTTTTATGCCTGTATGTTCCTTGATATTGATGATTTTAAGAAGATCAACGACACCTTTGGCCATCAAAAGGGAGACCTGGTTCTGACCCAGGCGGGAAAGATCTTAATCGACTGTACAAGGCAAGAGGATGTGATCGTCCGCTTTGGCGGGGATGAATTCTGCATATGGCTCTACGGCGTCAGCGGGAGGAAGCAGCCGGAGGCCATTGCAAAACGGATATTAAATGCGTTTCACGTTTCAGGAACCATTCATGCAAGCATTGGAATCACCCTGGTAGGAGAAGAAGAAACAGAATACGATGCCATTTTAAAACGGGCGGATCAGGCCTTATACCAGGCTAAGAGAAAAGGAAAGAATCAGTTTGCGCTCCAGCTTTGATGCTTTCGGGTAAGCCCATTGTTCTGCCTCTCCTTGAAAGTCCTATGGATTTCAGGTATAATGAAATTTAACCGAATTAAGTAAGCAGCGAAGCGGATTGCGGATATCCGCTTGACTGTTTTTAAAACTACGAAAAGGAGAAAAGCATGAATAAGCTTAAGCTTGGAATTATAGGAAACGGATATCTTGGAGAAATCATTGCGGGAGCATGGAGAGATGGTTTATTGCCGGAATATGAGCTGGTGGGAATTATGGGAAGGACAAAGGAAAAGACGGATGCCCTGGCAAATGAGATGGGTTGTAAGTCCTGCTCCGGGATCGGTGAACTGCTGGAATTAAAACCGGATTACATCGCTGAGGCAGCATCTGTAGCTTCCGTTAAGGATATGGCGGAAAAGATCCTGACAAATGGCTCCAACTTCATCGTACTGTCCATCGGCGCCTTTGCAGATCAGGAATTTTATGAAAAGGTGAAGGAAACAGCCAAAAAACATAATACCAGGGTATACATTGCCTCAGGAGCTGTAGGCGGATTTGATGTGCTCCGCACGGTTTCCCTTATGGGAGAGGCAACAGCCGGGATCGAGACCAGAAAGGGACCGGAATCCTTAAGAAATACCCCTCTTTTTGGGGAGCATCTGTTGACTGATGAAGAAAGCACCATGGTGTTTGAAGGCAATGCAAAGGAGGCCATTGGTCTTCTTCCCACAAAGGTGAATGTCGCAGTAGCGTCTTCCCTGGCAACGGCAGGCCCTGATAGGACAAAGGTGAACATTCACAGCGTTCCGGAAATGATCGGGGATGATCATAAGATCACCGCGGAAATTGACGGAGTGAAAGCGGTGGTGGATATTTATTCAAGCAACAGTGCCATTGCCGGCTGGAGTGTGGTGGCTGTGCTGCAAAACATTGTGTCACCGGTGGTTTTTTAACCGAATCAAGCAAGAAGCGAAGCGGATCGGGAATATCCGTTTGACTGGAGGAAGAGAAAATGTTTGAGAAATTAGTTGCCATTGAGCCGGTAAGCCTGGTGGAAGAGGCGGAGAAAGAGCTTTCTCGCTATGCAAAACAGGTGGTAATGTATGAGGACATTCCTTGTGACGATGAGGAGATCGTAAGGCGGATCGGAGATGCGGATGGAGTGCTTTTAAGCTATACCTCCAGAATCAGCCGGTTTGTCTTTGAAAGATGCCCTAATGTAAAGTATGTTGGGATGTGCTGCAGCCTTTATTCAAAGGAAAGTGCCAACGTGGACATCGCCTATGCCGAAGAACACGGGATCACAGTTCTGGGGATCCGTGATTACGGTGATGCGGGAGTGGTGGAATACGCCATCTGTGAGCTGGTGCGGTTCCTTCACGGATATGACAGGCCCATGTGGAAGGATATGCCTGTGGAGATCACCGGATTAAAGACAGGGATCATTGGAATGGGTGTTTCCGGAGGAATGATCGCTGATGCCTTAAAGTTTCTGGGAGCGGATGTTTCCTATTACAGCAGAAGCAGAAAGCCGGATCATGAAAAAAAGGGAATGAAGTATCTTCCCCTGGTAGAGCTTTTGGAGAGCAGTGAGGTGGTGTTTACCTGTTTAAACAAGAACGTGATTCTGCTTCACGAGGAGGAATTCCAAAGGCTTGGAAATGGAAAGATCCTCTTTAATACATCCATTGGACCTGCCTTTGAGCCGGAGGATTTAAAAAACTGGCTGGATGCGGGGGATAACCGGTTTGCCTGTGATACCGCGGGAGCAATTGGAGATATTACCGGAGAGCTTTTAAAGCATCCAAAGGTATTCTGCGTCAATGCTTCGGCCGGAAGAACCAGGCAGGCCTTTGGCATCTTAAGTGAAAAGGTGCTTGATAATATCCGGAGGTTTTTGGAGAACAGGAAAGTTTCTATTGTATAAAAAACCCTGTTAAGGTATAATAATTCCAAATGTCCAGAAAATCACCAATAGGAGGACCATGGGAAATGACCAGAAGTAAATTGCGTGAACACTGCTTTAAGATGCTCTTTTGTGCGGATTTTTATCCCGCAGAGGAGAAGACCGGGCAGCTTATCCAATATTTTGAGGAACCGAAAGAGGATGACCTAAACGCCGAGGGCGTGGAGGAGATCATCCACGATGTTGATATGAGTGAAGAGAATGCTGCTTATTTAAGGGAAAAGGCAGAGTCCGTAATGGTCAGAATCCCGGAACTGGATTCAAAGATCAACGAAGTAGCCGAAGGATGGAAGACGAAACGTATGGGTAAGGCGGAACTTACCATTCTCCGCCTGGCCCTTTATGAGATTTTATTTGATGAGGAAGTGCCGGAAAAGGTAGCCATCAATGAAGCTGTGGAACTGGCTAAAAAGTACGGCGGGAATGAATCTCCGGCATTTATAAACGGAGTCCTGGCAAAGCTGGTGTAATTATGGCAAGTGTATATTCCGTTACCCAGGTCAATGCTTATATTAAAAATATGTTTGCCCAGGATTTTGCCTTAAACCGGATCTCTGTCAAAGGCGAGGTGTCCAACTGCAAGTACCATACCTCCGGCCATATTTACTTTACCTTAAAAGACGGGAAATCTTCCATGGCAGCGGTGATGTTTGCCGGCCACAGGAAAGGGCTTGCTTTTAAACTGGAAGAAGGACAGCAGGTAGTGGTAAAGGGCAGCGTGGAGGTTTATGAGCGGGACGGAAGATATCAGCTCTACGCCCAGGAGATCACAAAAGAAGGAATCGGCGATTTATTTGAAAGGTTCCAAAAACTCCGTGATGAACTGGAAGAGATGGGGATGTTTTCCCCTGAATATAAGAAACCAATTCCAAGGCATGCAAAAACCGTAGGGATCGTGACGGCTCCTACGGGAGCGGCCATCCGGGATATCATGAATATCTCGGCAAGGCGCAACCCTTATGTGCAGCTGTTTCTCTATCCGGCACTTGTCCAGGGGGAGAACGCAAAGGAAAGTATTGTAAAGGGAATCGAAACCCTGGACCAGATGGGCCTTGATGTCCTGATCGTGGGGCGGGGCGGCGGTTCCATTGAGGATTTGTGGGCATTTAATGAAGAAGTTGTGGCCAGGGCTGTCTTTCATTGCACCACTCCGGTGATTTCTGCCGTGGGCCATGAAACCGATGTGACTATTACCGATTATGTGGCGGACATGCGTGCGCCAACCCCCTCGGCAGCGGCCGAGCTGGCTGTATTTGATTACCGCCTGTTCGAAGAACAGGTGGGGCTGTATGGCAATACCCTTTTAAGGACCATGGAAAGAAAACTGGAACGATATCGTTTTCAGGGAAACCAATACGCCTTAAAACTGAAAATATACGACCCAAAGCGCCGGATCCATGAAAGCCGTCAAAGGCTTGCGGACATAGAGGACAGGCTGAAAAACCTTATTCTTGTAAAGACGGCTGCAGGCCGGACAAGGGCAGAAGAAGGAAGGCTCCGCATGCAGCAGCTCATAGAAAAGCAGACGGTGCGGGACAGGCACAGGCTGGAGCTTCTCATCAGCCGTCTGGAAGCTGGATCCCCTTTAAAAAGAATTGGCGGCGGGTACGGCTTTGTGACCGACGGAAAAAATAAGCGGATCAATTCCGTGAACCAGGTAAAGGCCGGAGACAGGATAGGAGTACGGCTTAAGGATGGCAGCATGGAGGCAGTGGTTTCCCGCATTGCCCCGGAGGAATCCGGCTTATCAGAAAGCCGGAAGGAAGCAGCTTCCAGGTATGACTGTATTCCCCTGGAAGACGGGCAGGAAAAGGAAACTGAATAAGGAGAACCGGACTTATGGCGGCAAAAAAAGAAAAGACCATTGAAGAGACATTCAGCGAGCTGGAAGAGCTCATTAAGAAACTGGAAAGCGGAGAAAGCTCTCTGGAGGAATCCTTCCAGTATTATGAGACAGGCATGAAGCTTGTAAAGTTCTGCAATGAAAAAATAGATAAGGTTGAAAAGAAGATTATCGTGTTAGAGGAAAATGGTGAGGAACATGAACTTTAATGAAGTGTTTTCTGCCCGCACAGAAGAAGTGGGGCACATTGTGGAAACATACCTTCCTCCTGTGGAGGGCTATCAGAGTACGGTGCTGGCGGCGATGGATTACAGCGTCAGGGCCGGAGGAAAAAGGCTTCGTCCCATGCTGATGGAGGAGACCTACCGATTATTCGGCGGCAGGGGAAAAGAGATCGAGCCGTTTATGGCGGCGATTGAGATGATTCACACCTCCTCCCTGATCCACGATGACCTTCCCTGTATGGATAATGATACCCTGCGCCGGGGCTTGCCTACGGCATGGGTGAAATTCGGCTATGACATGGCAGTGCTGGCAGGAGACGGCCTGCTGATTTATTCCATGGAGACGGCTGCAAAAGCTCTTTCCATGAGCGGCAGGCCGGATCTGGTTGCCAGATGCATGGGGATCTTAGCGGAGAAAACAGGAATCTATGGAATGATAGGCGGTCAGACCGTTGATGTGGAGCTGGCAGGAAAACCCATTCCCAAGGAAAAGCTGAATTTCATTTACCGGCTGAAGACAGGAGCGCTTATAGAGGCTTCCATGATGATCGGAGCCGTTCTTGGAGGAGCGGATGAAGCACAGCTGAAGCTGGTGGAGAACATGGCTTCCTGCCTCGGAATGGCGTTTCAGATCCAGGATGATATCCTGGACTTAATCAGCAGTGAGGAGGTTCTTGGAAAGCCTGTACTCAGCGATGAAAAGAACCACAAAACCACCTATGTAACCCTGGAGGGAATAAAAAAGGCGAAGCAGGATGTGGAGATGATTTCAGAAGAGGCGATTTCCTGCCTCCATGAGCTTCCCGGACAGAATGAATTTCTGGAAGCACTCATACGGATGCTGGTGAACCGGGAAAAGTAAGCGGAAGTCCGGCTGTATGGCCAAACCTAACGCAAATAGAGGATCTGATAAAAATATGATACTGGAATTAATAAATGGGCCTGAGGATATCAAAAAGCTGACAAAGCAGGAGCTTGATATTTTAAGCCAGGAAATTCGTGATTTTTTGGTAGAGAAAATAAGCGTCACAGGCGGTCATCTGGCTTCCAATCTGGGAGTGGTGGAACTGACCATGGCCATATATCTGGCTTTTGACCTTCCAAAGGATAAAGTCATCTGGGACGTAGGACATCAGTCCTATACCCATAAAATATTAAGCGGCAGAAGAGGAGAGTTTGATGATCTGCGGCAGTACGGCGGCATAAGCGGCTTTCCAAAGAGAAAAGAAAGCCCTTGTGATGCCTTTGATACCGGTCACAGCTCTACCTCTATTTCCGCCGGGCTGGGACTGGCCCAGGCAAGAGATGTGCTGGGTGAGAATCATTTCGTGGTATCCGTCATCGGAGACGGAGCCTTAACAGGCGGAATGGCTTATGAAGCTTTAAACAATGCGGCCAGGATAAAGAAAAATTTCATCATTATCCTAAACGATAATAACATGTCCATCTCCGAAAATGTGGGAGGCATGTCTACGTATTTAAACAGCATCCGTACCGGAGAGGGGTATCTGGATTTAAAGAAGCACGTGACCAATGTGCTGTCCAGGATCCCGGTCATCGGAGAGCAGATCATCGATAAGATCAGCAGGACAAAGGACGGCATCAAGCAGCTTCTCATACCAGGGATGCTGTTTGAAAACATGGGAATTACCTATCTTGGACCTGTGGATGGCCATAATGTAAAGGCTCTTTCCAGGACCTTAAGGGAGGCGAAAAAGCTTCCGCATACGGTTCTGGTCCATGTGATCACCCAGAAAGGCAAGGGATATGCCCTGGCGGAGAGGAATCCTTCCAAATTCCATGGAGTGGAGCCTTTCAATATTATCACCGGAGAATCGAAAAAGAAGAAGAAAAATCCCAGCTATACGGATGTGTTTTCCAAAACCGTCTGTCGTCTGGCTGAACAAGATAAAAGAATCGTGGCGGTAACGGCGGCCATGCCGGATGGAACAGGTTTAAAGCGGTTTTCCCGTCTATATCCGGGCCGTTTTTTTGACGTGGGAATTGCGGAGGAACATGCGGTGACCTCGGCGGCCGGAATGGCGGCCGGCGGCTTAAAGCCGATTGTGGCCGTTTATTCATCATTTTTACAGCGTGGCTTTGACCAGATTCTTCATGATGTATGCATCCAGAACCTGCCGGTTGTCTTTGCTATAGACCGTGCGGGACTTGTAGGCAGCGACGGGGAGACTCATCAGGGGATTTTTGATTTGTCCTATTTGACTGCCATCCCCAATATGAGCGTGTTTGCACCGAAAAATTTATGGGAGCTCATGGATGGAATGGAATTTGCTCTTTCCTATAATGGCCCTTTTGCGGTGCGCTATCCAAGAGGAGAGGCATACCAGGGTTTAAAGAATTTCCGCGCCCCCATTGAATACGGCAAGGGAGAGATGATTTATGAGGAAAGTGATATCGCTCTTCTGGCAGTGGGAAGCATGGTGAGCACGGGAGAGCATGTGAGGCAAAAGCTGAAGGCGGAAGGCTGGAACTGCACTCTGGCTAACGGACGGTTCGTGAAGCCTTTTGACAAAGAACTGGTGGACCGGCTGGCAAAGAATCACTGGCTTTTGGTGATCATGGAAGAAAATGTACTTCAGGGAGGTTATTGCCCTGCGGTTGCCAGCTATATTCATGAGCATTATCCATATGTAAAGGTCATGAACATCGCCTTGCCGGATTCCTATGTGGAGCATGGCAACGTGTCCCTTCTTCGCAAGGGACTGGGCATTGACAGTGATTCCATCATATGGAGGCTTAAAAAGGAATATCTGGACACAGAACGTCAGAACGCGGAATGGAAAAGGACAAATTATTAAGATAAAACAGAGGAAATGAAAAGGAATGAAAGAACGGTTGGATGTGCTTTTAGTAAAGCAGGGACTGGCTGAGTCCAGGGAAAAGGCCAAAGCAATCATCATGTCCGGGATCGTCTATGTAGGCGGGGAGAAGGAAGACAAAGCCGGCACCACATTTGATGAAAATTCAATTATTGAGGTAAGGGGAAGCACCCTGCGGTACGTGAGCCGGGGCGGCTTGAAGCTTGAAAAGGCCATGACCCATTTCGGCGTGACCCTGGAAGGCAAGGTATGCATGGATGTAGGCTCCTCCACAGGCGGTTTTACGGACTGTATGCTTCAAAACGGGGCCGTAAAGGTTTATGCGGTGGATGTGGGCCACGGCCAGCTTGCATGGAAGCTTCGGAACGATGAGCGTGTGGTGTGTATGGAAAAAACCAATATCCGTTACGTTACTCCGGAGAATCTGGCCGACCCTATTGAATTTTCCTCCATCGATGTTTCCTTTATTTCCCTGACAAAGGTATTGGGCCCTGTAAAAGCCCTTCTTACGGATGAAGGGGAGATTGTCTGCCTGATCAAGCCTCAGTTTGAAGCCGGTCGGGAAAAGGTGGGAAAAAAGGGCGTGGTAAGGGAAAGGTCCGTCCATTTGGAAGTGATCCGAATGGTTATTTCCCACGCGGAAAGCATTGGGTTTGAAGTGCTTCATCTGGAATATTCCCCAATTAAGGGACCGGAAGGAAATATTGAGTATCTTCTTCACTTAAAAAACCACCGGCCAGGCGAAGAACAACCGGAGAGCCAGGTGGATCCGGAAAAGATCGTAAAAGAAGCTCATGCAGACTTAACAGGACGCGAGAACGGTCTGCCACGAGAAGGCACCGAAGGGGACCCGGATTATTCTTGCAGGTAAGGAGTTTATTATGAAGTATTTTTATGTGATCATGAACCCTGATAAAGAGGGGGCCAGAGAGACTGCAAGAGCCATTCGCGATTATCTTACAGATCATGGAGCCGTCTGCCTGATCGGGGGAGAAGGCCAGGATAAGCGGCATCAGAAGAGCCATTATACTGATGCTGCCATGGTGCCGGAAGAAACGGAGTGCCTTATCACCTTAGGCGGCGATGGGACCCTTATACAGGCTGCCAGAGATCTGGCAGGCCGGAATATCCCTATGATCGGGATCAACCGGGGGACCCTTGGGTATCTGACCCAGGTATCCCGCACAGAGGAAATCAATGACGCCCTTTCCGCTCTTCTTGCCAATGACTATAAGCTGGAAGAACGGATGATGCTGGACGGCTGTATTTACCGAAAAGGAGAGCCTGTATGTCAGGATATCGCTTTAAATGAGATCGTGGTAGCCAGAAGCGATAATTTAAAGATGCTGCAGTTTAAGGTTTATTTGAACCAGGAATTCTTAAATGAATACCGGGCGGATGGGCTTATAGCAGCAACGCCTACCGGTTCCACTGCCTACAATCTTTCCGCAGGAGGGCCGATCATTGTTCCGGATTCCAAAATGGTGGTTCTGACCCCTATCTGCTCTCATGCCCTTGGGGCAAGGAGCATCGTCCTTTCTGCCGATGACTGGATCCAGATCGAGATGACGGGAAAAAAGGGCGTATGTCAGGCTGCAGTATTTGACGGAGACACCGCTACAGAGCTTTATCCGGGGGATTGCATAGAGATACGCCGGTCAGAGGTTAAGACCATTCTGATAAAGCTGAAAAACATATCATTTTTAGATAACCTGCGCAACAAAATGGCTGGTATATAGGGAGGGGCACTATGAAACTGGAACGACACAGCAAAATTGTGGAACTCATCGGAAAATACGAGATCGAAACTCAGGAGGAGCTGGCGGATTATTTGAATCAGGCAGGCTTTGCAGTCACCCAGGCAACGGTTTCCAGAGATATCAGGGAGCTGAAGCTGACAAAGGTTCAGTCTGAGTCAGGAAAGCAGCGGTATGTGGTGCTTCAAAACCAGAGTTCCTTCAGTGATAAGTACATCCGGATCCTGCGGGATGGCTATTTATCCATGGACATGGCACAGAACATTCTGGTCATAAAGACCGTATCCGGCATGGCTATGGCGGTGGCTGCTGCGTTAGACGCCCTTCATTTCAGTGAAATGGTGGGCTGTATTGCAGGAGATGACACCATCATGTGCGCCATTCGGAGCTCTGATGATACCATACTCATGATGGACAAGCTTAAAAAACTCATTACGGGATAAAGGAGGCCGCCATGCTTTCAGAATTACACGTAAAGAACCTAGCCCTGATCGAAAAAGCCGATGTGGAGTTTGGACAGGGTTTTAATGTCCTCACCGGCGAAACCGGAGCCGGTAAATCCATTATTATCGGCTCCGTTACCATTGCTCTTGGGGGCAAGACGCCAAAGGATATTATTAGAAAGGGCACAGAATACGCCTATATTGAACTGATCTTTACGGTCAGGGACACAGAGAAAGTCCGCCTGTTAAAAGAGCTGGACGTTTATCCTGACGGAGATGGTACGGTCATTATTTCAAAAAAGATCATGCCCTCCAGAAGCTTGAGCAAAATCAATGACGAAACCGTGACCGCAGGGAAGCTGCGGGATATAACGGGCCTTCTCATCGATATTCATGGACAGCATGAACATCAGTCTTTACTCTACAAATCCAAACATCTTGAGATTCTGGACCGCTACCAGGAGAAAAAGTCCCATGAGCTAAAAGAAAATATTGCAGATACATATAAGGAATATGTCCGGCTGAAAGACCGCCTTTCCGCCTTCCAGCTAGACGAAGAGGTCAGGCTCAGGGAAATGGATTTTATCCGTTACGAGATAGAAGAGATCGAGAATGCCCGTCTAAAAGAAGGAGAAAAGGAAGAACTGTCTTCCAGGTACCGGCTGTTTGTGAACGCAAAAAAAATAACCGAAAGCCTTTCCATTGCTTATTCCGCCGTGGATTCGGACTTTATCAGCCGTGCTTTAAAAGAAGTGGAGTCAGTTGCTTCCTACGATGAAAGACTTTCTGCCATAAGGGACCAGCTTTTTGATGCGGATTCCATCTTAAGTGATATCAACCGGGAAATAACCTCTTATATGGATGACATGTCTTTTGATGAAGAGGAATACGGACAGATAGAGGAGCGGCTTGATGTCATTCACAATCTGGAAGCAAAATACGGGGGAAGTCTGGATCAGATTTTTATAAATCTGGAAGAAAAGCAGAAACGCCTGGACGAGTTGGAAGATTATGACGGGGCTAAAAAGAGAACGGCAGAAGAGCTTCAAAGGGTATCGGACCGGCTGGAACATCTTTCCGGGCAATTATCTGAAATGAGAAAGCATACGGCTAAGGAGCTGACAAAAAAGATAAGAGAAGGATTAAAGGACTTAAATTTCATTGATGTGGAATTTTCCATGGAATTTTCACGCCTTGGACATTATACGGCTAACGGCTTTGACGAGGCCGAATTTTTGATTTCCACGAATCCCGGTGAGCCTTTAAAGCCTTTGGGAATGGTAGCTTCCGGCGGCGAGCTGTCCAGGATCATGCTGGCAATTAAAACTGTGCTGGCAGATACGGATGACATTCCGACTTTGATTTTTGATGAGATCGACACCGGCATCAGCGGGCGCACGGCCCAGAAGGTGTCGGAAAAGCTGGCTTACATTGCCGGGAACCATCAGGTGATCTGCATCACCCACCTGCCTCAGATCGCCGCCATGGCTGACTGCCATTACGAGATCGCTAAGGCGGTGGAAGAAGGCCGGACAGCCACCTCCATACACCGCCTGGGCGGAGAAGAGGTGGTAGAGGAGCTGGCAAGGCTTTTAGGCGGTGCGGAGATCACCGAGGCTGTGAGAGCCAATGCAAGGGAAATGAAGCGGCTTGCAAAAGAAAGCAGATAAGCTGTGAATTTTTGCAAATGATAATGAAAACCGGGAGTATGAAAGCATGATTGGATTAGGAACGCTGATAAATGTGGTAGGAATTACGGCAGGAGGCTTGGGAGGTCTTCTCTTTGGAAAGAGGATGGAGGAGCGGTACCAGCGCACGCTGATGAATGCGGCCGGTATCTGCGTGGTGTTTCTTGGTATTGAGGGCGTTATGGGAGAAATGCTGGTCATCCGGCAGGGAGAGCTTACCAGCAGAGGAACGATGATGCTGATCCTGTCTTTTTTCATTGGGTCCCTGCTTGGGGAGTGGCTGGACATTGAATCAGCCATGGAACGGTTTGGGGAATGGCTTAAGATAAAAACCAACAGCAGCGGTGATACAAGATTTGTAGACGGATTTGTAACAGCCTCCTTAACGGTCTGCATCGGCGCCATGGCAGTGGTAGGTTCCATCAAGGATGGAATCTCTGGAGATTATACGGTTCTTGCAGCCAAAGCGCTCCTGGATTTGATTATCATTCTGGTCATGACCGCGTCTCTGGGAAAAGGGTGTATTTTCTCAGCGATTCCGGTTGCCATATTTCAGGGAACCATAACGCTTCTGGCAAGACTTATTGAACCCCTTATGACGGAGCAGGCATTGTCAAATCTGTCCTTAACCGGTTCGGTTATGATTTTTTGTGTAGGCGTGAATCTGGTCTGGGGGAAGATGATAAAGGTGGCAAATTTGCTTCCGGCCATCTTTTTGTCCGTCGCTTTTGCTTTTCTTTTTTAGTATCTCTTGGCGCTTGAGTTGTATCACCATGAATTGGCGTTGAAAGGAAAAATCATTGAAGGATAATATTGCTGAATGCATAAACATGTTAGGCAGTTTTTGCGGGAAGAGAGATATTCCTGCATTGACTTGTGATGGGCTGAGAAAAAAGTATGGAATACAACAGGCAGATGTAATGGTCCTTTTCGGCGGCAGCATTATGTGCGGCGGGGATGTCCTGGCACATGCAATGCAGGCAGGGATAGCAAAAAAATATGTAATTGCAGGCGGAGCAGGTCACACAACAGAAACCCTGCGCCTGAAAATGCATAAGGAGTTCCCGGATATAGAAACGGCCGGTTTGCCGGAAGCGGAAATATTTGATGCATATATTGAGCACCGGTATGGATTAAAAGCAGATATTCTGGAATGCAATTCTACAAACTGCGGAAACAACATAACATATCTTCTGGAATTGCTGAAGGAACATAATATTCCTTTTAAAAGTATTATTCTTGCACAGGACGCAACAATGCAGCATCGAATGGAGGCAGGACTCCGGAAGTATGTTTCTGACGATGTGACCATCATTAATTATGCCGTCTACTGTGCCCATGTGATTGTAAAGGATTCAAAGCTTGTTTTTGAAAAAGAAATATGGGGAATGTGGGACATGGACAGATATATAACGCTGTTAATGGGCGAGATTCCCCGATTATCAGATGATGGGAACGGATATGGGCCGAAGGGAAAAGGCTATATTGCTCATGTGGATATGCCGAAAGAAGTAAAGGATGCTTTTAAGGAATTGAAAAAGGAATTCGCTGATAAAATACGGACAGCAAATCCCTTGTATGCGTCAGCGGAATGATTTCTCCCTTTTCTGTGCTGATTTTCCGGTTCCGGTTTTGGTGGCCGGTTTAACATTCCTTATATGGGAAACACGGTACGAATCAGAACCATATAGCAAAGGGTTCCTGAAAAGATACTGATAAGCGTATTTTTGTGCCAAAATTGCATGACGATAACAAGCACCACTGGAATAATCTCCGGGGCGCCATGGGGATATACCGTAAATTGAGTGTTCCTAAGGCAATAGATGACCAGAATCAGCATAATGGAAGCAGGAAGAACGGTACCGAGATATGATATTATTTGCGGAGGACGTTTTTTCATAAACAGAAGATAAGGCAGACCTCGCGAGATCCATGTTATCATTGCAACAATGCCAATGGTTGCTGCGGCCATCAGATTCTTACTCATTTCTGCCCTCCAGAGTCCCTTTATGAATATGGTTTTTAAGGATAACTAATAAAATCATGCTTACAGACAGGGCCGGAAGGATGAAATGATCAGGCCCTGTTAAAAAGTAAAATAATACTGCGCTTATAAAACCGATGACAGCCGGAATATGAGATTCAAATTCTCTCCATTGATTAACAACGACTGCTGTAAAAAATGCTGTTGCGGAAAATTCAATACCTGCCATGTCAATTGGCAGTACATTTCCAATCACTGCACCTGATGAACAGCTGATAATCCAAAGGATGTGGCAAAGGAATAAGATATAGAATTGGACCTTTTGTTTATCCAGCCCAATTGGACATTTTAAAGCACATAGGACAGAGTATGTTTCATCTGTCATTGTCAAAGCCATGTAAGGATATTTCCAGTATGATCTCCTTTGTTTTCCTATGTTGCGGAATTCATCAATAAAACTTATGCCGTAAAAGATGTGCCTGGCATTAATGAACAGTGTCATAAGAGCTATCATGTATAACGGAGCACCGGAGGTCATAAGTGTTACCATAACAATCTGCATAGAACCTGCATAGATCAGTAAGGCGGATAAAAATGCCCATATAGGTGAATACCCTGCTTTATTCAGCAGAATACCGCTTGCCAGGCCCACAAATACATAAGAAAAAACCAACGGGATTATTTGTTTTATGGCATAATTCAGTGATTTCACAAAGTCTTTTCCTTTTCGTAATAGTTACTCTGATTCTACAATTATTATATCGTCCATCGGTGAGCCATACAATATAATAATTGTATGGCGTACAATTATTGCTCCAGTAATTCTTTCAGGATCCTCAGGCCTGTTTCAAGCTCCGTGATTGTTTCAGGCGCACAAACTGCCAGGCGCACCGCATGTTCCGGAGCCGTGGTTCCTACGGCAAATCGCTGGGCTGCGTATACTTGTACGCCTGCTAAACGCGCATTTCTTTCAAATTCCAAGCCGGAAATATTCCCAGGAAGTTTTAACCATCGAAATATACAGCAGAGATCTCCTTTACAATCCAGCTGATTCAAATATCTGTTTACAATCAGGTTGCGTTCTTTTGTATTTGTTCTGTGTCTTTGAATTATATCATCTAACAGACCAGATACGATGACTCTTGAAGACAGCTCTGTCATCAAAGGAGATACAGAGACGTTCAACGTATAAAGTGCCTCTGAGATTTCTGAGCGGTACAGAGGCGGTGAAGCAATATATGCCAGACGAAGCCCCGGAGCAACTGATTTTGAAAGGCTGGCTACATAAATGGTCCTATGGGGAACAAGGGATGCGACTGGAGTAATGGTTTCAGCCATAAACTGATAAGTGCCATCCTCAATGACAATCAAGTCATATTCATTTGCTATTCGGGCAATGTCCTTTCTTTTCTCCAATGACATGGTTTTTGCAGTAGGGTTGTGATGTGCCGGTATAACATAGATTCCTTTCATTCCGGAATTTTTGCAGGCATTAATAAGTGAATCCAGATCCATTTCATCGTTGTGCTGCTTTATGGGAATCAGCTGTATTCCCAATGCGGCAGCGCTGGTCTTAATGCCTGAATAGGTGTGAGCGTCGACGCCTATCCTGTCTCCATAATGAAATAAACCGGCTAGTATGGCTGTAAGCCCATTCTGTCCACCATTTGAAAATAGAATGTTTTCATGGGAAACTGCTAGGCCGCAGCGGGAAAGGAACCGTACGGCAGCATCTTTTTGCCATATTGTATCAGCAGGCCGGTTGTAGCTGAACCATTTACCGGCGTCGTGTTCGCTGAGCATTGTCTTTAATAATTCCAATAATAATTCATTTGAAGATTTTTCAGGGACCGTGGCCCCCATTTCAATTAACTTCCCGGTATTTCCCTCGCTTAATAAACGGTTGTTAGCCAGAGCGTCATATGACACAAAGGTTCCCCGCCCGATTGTGGAGGACAAGAGCCCCTTTAATTCACAAACACGAAAGGCTTTTGAAACAGTGCTCACATTGATGTCAAGATAATCAGCCAGCTCTCTTTGCGGAGGCAGTTTTGTTCCCGGCAATAACCGGCTTTTTATAATATCTTGCTCTAATTGACGGGCTAGCTGCAAATAGAGGGATTTTTGGCTTTTGTCTATAACAGGTTTCCATGACATGGGGTAGTTTTCAAAAGAGTTAAATGGCATAAAGTGACCTCCTTATACCATACAATTATAATATTGTTTGGTGCATAAGGCAATGAATATCATGTTTTTCCTGGAAGCAATGGAGTTGGATCCACCATGTTACTTCAAGGCACCACGTTAGGCGTAAGGAATTAAGTGCGTCAGAAAAATCAAGAGGCATGTGCTGAGAGTAGCCTTCTATAAACGAAATTATTTTATTTTTGCTTATGGTATTTTTATTTAATGTAAATGAAATCAAAGCCCGTCCAATATCTCTCCAGACATACCCATATCTATTCGTATCAAAATCAATAATTGCCGATACGTCATCACCGTTAAATAATATATTATCAGCAGCAAAGTCTGAATGAGTGATACCTTGCGGAAGGTTTGAAAAGAACTTATCGGATAATGTTTCCAAAATGGGCTTTTGCAAATTTACTGCCTGAATATACTCCTCAAGTCCGCTTGACAATTTCATTTTATGTCACAGTCATGAATAATGATTACTGAAAATCAGCAGGGGTCAGGGCTGACTCCAGCCACCACATTTACAAAATAGGATACTTATTTTTTATGAGTGCTCTTCAAAATATATCATACCGGAAAGAAAATGAAACGAATAAAATAGAACATTTTAACTGATATTGTAGCAATATTTGTGATGCCGGACCTCTGAAAACTGCACTGTAACGAGTTATGCAGAAATATAAGAAAGTGTAAAAAAACCTCTGATTTAGACCGCCCTTTTGAGGGATTTGTAGTCATTTATAAATCTCAGTTCACCTATTTTATCAATAAAAAATTAAAAATTGGAGATTATAATTATAAATAAAATGATGATTCCAAAAGGGATAGAATAAAGATTGTTTTATCACAGAAAAAGGCTTTATACCAACATAGAGTAACTGAAAATTTTTCAAAGAAAAGTAAGGCACCCTGGAAAAATATGTAAGTCATAATGCGAAACATTCTCATGAAAGAAACTGTTCACCTGGACAATTTAACCAGACAATATTCAGCCGGGCAGCTGCAGGCTGTCGCCGGAATTATCCAAAGCCTGAGTCTCATAAAGCCTGACAAGTATATAGAACCTGGAAAATACGTCAATAGGTTCCGACTGTTTAGAAGGAGTTTCATCCTATTTTATTAAACTTTTGTGGACAAAAAGGAAATGCAATTAATAAAATGCGGGAATATGGTGCATCATCCTTTTTGTGAGAATTAATTTTAGTTTGTATCCTACGGACGGATTATCATGTGTTTCCAAGGTATGTCTTTATAACTGAAAAAGCCATATCTGAAATACAAAAAAATATCCCTGCCGAATCAAGCAAAATGCGTAAAAAGATTTTCATTCTGTTGCAATAGCTGCCACCGAAAGAAAATAGTTACAACTAAAATATGACAGTGTGATTTAATTAATTTCTCACATACTAAGAGAGGAGCAAAAAAATTGTCTCCTTTCATTCACCTAAGGAGGTATGTGAGATGGGAAAAAATAAAATTCATAGGATTATTATAAGAGCATTTTGGATCAGCTTGATCTTTTGCATCGGATTTTCCTGGTTCTATATGAAGCGGGTAATTCCTGACAAACTGAATATTGTTGCACAGGAAGAAGAACAGTTTCATTTCTCCATGCCTTTTGATGTGACGCTGTATTCCGACAGCGAGGAAGTGGTATTAAATAACGGATCAAATATCCCTTCCGATCAGATCCATCTTCAGGTAAACCAGCCATTTTCCGTATATTCGGAAAATCAGGGAAGCTACAAGCTGGGGCTGAAGCTATTTGGATGGATTCAATTAAAAGATATACAGGTGAATGTAGTAGATACCAAATATGCCATTCCATGCGGCACTCCCATTGGGATCTACTTAAAATCAGATGGTATCATGGTGATCGGTACCGGAGATGTAACAAAAAAAGACGGAATGGTTGTGGAACCGGCCTTCGGGATTCTTCAGTCCGGAGATTACATCGAGGCCATCAATGGAACACCTTTAAAGGACAAGGAAGCGCTGATGAGTGAACTGAGCAAAATCGGCCCTACCGAGGCAGTGTTAAAAATCAGACGGAACGGGGAAACCATTGATGTAAAAATGAATCCCACGGAAGCGGAAGACGGAACCTATAAGCTGGGTGTCTGGGTGCGGGATGATACTCAGGGAATCGGCACCATGACCTATGTGGATATGAACGGTCAGTTCGGCGCATTGGGTCATGGAATCAGCGACAGCGATACCGGTAATGTGGTGCAGATCACAGATGGAGCACTATATGAAACAGCGATCCTTGGAATTGAAAAGGGAACCTTTGGAAAGCCGGGAGTGATGAGCGGCATCATCTACTACGGACCAGGTTCTACTCTTGGTACCATCAGCGCCAATACGGAAGAAGGAATATTTGGAAGTGTAAATGACAGATTTAAGCAGAGTCTGGCGCAGGATGCCATTCCCATCGGCTACCGGCAGGATGTGAAGAAGGGAACGGCCCACATCAGAAGCGATGTATCCGGTAAGGTCCGGGATTATGAGATTGAGATACAGCGAGTGGATTATTCCACAACTCATAAAAGCAAGGGAATGGTGATCAAGGTCACTGACCCGGATCTTCTGGCCCTGACCGGAGGAATTGTTCAAGGCATGTCAGGAAGCCCCATTATTCAGGATGGCAAGCTGATCGGAGCCGTTACCCATGTGTTCATCCAGGACTCAACAAGAGGATATGGGATCTTCATAGAAAACATGATCAATCACTGAGTCTGACAACAAGGAAAGAAAAGAACCGGAGCGTAAATATTTGCAGCGCCGTTCTTTTCTTTTTCACATTTTAGTTTAAAAATAATTGTTACGGCAGATTTTCGAGAAAGAACTGAGATTTTCGGTGTTTTATACAAGAAATATACAGAAATATTTCGTTTAATCGTCGAAATGTAGTAATTAAAGTTACAAAAAATGCCATATTTTATAATTAATGCTTTTCATAGTAATTATAATGTGTTAATATAGAAATCGTGGGATGGAAGATTTCGGGATTTTTTTGCCGACAAGGAGTTTCAATTTTCAACACCGGCAAAAAATAAGAGGTCCGGCAGGGACCCGTACCGGGGTAGGCCTTTTCGACCTCTGGCGCATTTTGAGAAAAAAATATTCCGGAAATCAAATTAAAAGCAGTTCTTTTTGTCGAATAATGCGATAGAATCCCGTTGCGACATGAGCTAGGGCAAGACTATAATGGCTTTACACTAGTTTTAATCTATTTTGAAGAATCAGAAGGAGAGTATCAATATGTCAGAAATCAGTATTGCGATTGCGGATGATAACCTGCAGACATTAAATCTGCTGAACGATATACTGGAGGGAGAGGAGGACTTTCACGTCGTTGGAAGAGCGGATAATGGCGAAGACGCTTATAACATGATCCTCAAAACAAATCCGGATGTTGTCTTATTGGATGTGATTATGCCGAGAATGGACGGAATAACGGTAATGGAACGTGTACGCGGAAACGGCGCCGTTACAAAGATTCCGTCATTTATCATGGTCACAGCGGCAGGAAGTGAGAATATTACAGAAGATGCGTTCCGAATGGGAGCAAATTACTACATAATGAAGCCGTTTAATAAGGATATTATCGTCGACAAGGTACGAAGAGTAGGACAGAGGAAGTCGAAGGCTCCCAGCCTTCAGGGGATGAAAAAGGTAAAACCTTATGTCAATAAAACAGAGTACATGGAACAGAACCTGGAAAATGATGTCACTCAAATGCTTCATGAAATAGGAATTCCGGCGCATATTAAGGGATATCAGTATTTGAGGGATGCCATTGTCATTTCCGTGCAGGACCAGGAAATGCTCACCTCTGTCACAAAGATACTTTACCCTTCCATTGCAAAGAAACATCAGACAACTCCCAGCAGAGTGGAACGCGCCATCCGCCATGCCATTGAAGTGGCCTGGAGCCGGGGAAAGATGGATACTATTAATGAATTGTTTGGGTATACGGTGAGCACAGGCAAAGGCAAGCCTACGAATTCAGAATTCATAGCTTTGATTGCCGATAAAATAAGGCTGGATTATAAAAAACTTTCTTAATTTGTAAAATTTAATACTTCCTTATTTCCTTAAAATGCAGTATACTAGAGGAAAATCGACAATGCCCCCAGGGGAAAAGGATAAGGGAGGTTTTTGGATGAAGAAGATATTATTCGTTGCATCAGAGGCAGTACCTTTCATTAAAACAGGAGGGCTTGCAGATGTTGTGGGATCCCTTCCAAAATGCTTTGATAAAGAGTTTTTTGATGTAAGAGTCATGATTCCCAAATACCTGTGCATCAAGGAAGATTTAAGAGACCAGATGACCTATGTCGATCATTTTTATATGGATTATCTGGGGCAGAGCAGGTATGTAGGAATTCTTCAGTATGTTCAAGAGGGGATTACCTTTTACTTTATCGATAACGAAGGATATTATGATGGTTCCAAGCCTTATGGTGACTGGTACAGTGACCTGGAAAAGTTTTGCTTTTTCTCCAGAGCAGCCTTGTCAGCACTCCCTGTGATCGGATTTCAGCCGGATGTGATACACTGTCATGACTGGCAGACAGCCCTTGTTCCTGTTTTATTAAAGGACCGTTTTCATGAAGGAGAATTTTTTCAGGGCATGAAATCCGTGATTACGATTCACAATTTGAAGTTTCAGGGCGTATGGGATGTTAAGACCATACAGAAGTTTACCTGCCTGCCGGATTACTATTTTACGCCGGATAAGCTGGAAGCTTATAAGGATGGCAATCTGTTAAAGGGCGGCATTGTTTACGCCGATGCCATTACTACGGTCAGCGATACGTATGCGGAAGAAATCAAGATGCCGTTTTACGGGGAAGGCCTTGACGGCCTTATGCGTGCACGTGCAGGCAGCCTCAGGGGAATTGTTAACGGCATTGATTACGAGGAATTCGATCCGGAAACTGATCCGTATATTGAAAAGAATTATAACTTAAAGAATTTCCGTAAGGAGAAGGTGAAGAATAAACGGGCTTTGCAGCAGGAGCTGGGGCTGAATCAGGATGATAAGAAGTTTATGATTGGCATTGTTTCCAGACTGACAGACCAGAAGGGACTGGATCTGATCCAGTGCGTGATCGATGAGTTGTGTCAGGATGACATCCAGTTGGTAGTTCTCGGAACCGGGGAAGAGCGGTATGAGAATATGTTTCGCCATTATGCATGGAAATACCAGGATAAGGTTTCTGCTAATATCTATTATTCAGAGGCAATGTCCCACAAGATTTATGCAGCCTGTGATGCCTTTCTTATGCCCTCTCTGTTTGAACCATGCGGCTTAAGTCAGCTAATGGCTCTCCGTTACGGCACTGTCCCCATTGTGAGGGAGACCGGCGGGTTAAAGGATACGGTAGAGCCTTATAATGAGTTTGAGAACCGGGGAACCGGCTTCTCCTTCGCCAATTACAACGCTCATGAAATGCTGGGTATCATCCGGTACGCTAAAATCGTATATTACGATAAAAAACGAGAGTGGAACAAAATCATTGACCGCGCCATGACAAAGGATTACTCATGGAAAACTTCAGCCATGAAGTATCAGGAACTCTATGATTGGCTGATTGGCTATTAAGCCATTCATTGATCAGGAAAGAAGCGATTGAATTAAGATGGAAAATATGCATTTTACCCGGGAAGAAAGAGAAGAAGCTATCCGATGGGCAGAAGATTCTTCCTGGGTGGTACGGGAAGATTACCGCGAGGATCCCGATTATATGGACTGCGTAAAGGATATTATAGACAGTCCGGTGTTTCAGTCCATGGATGATTATATGCAGCATGGCGACACTACCTGTAAGGCCCATTGCATTAAAGTGTCTTATATGGGCTACTGCATTTGCAGGAAGCGGGGCTGGGATTATGCAGAGGTTGCCAGAGCCGGCCTTCTTCATGACTTGTTTTTGTACGACTGGCATACCCACGCAAAGGAAACCGGGGAGCACTTCCATGGTTTTACTCACCCCCGGACTGCATTGAACAATGCAGTAAAACATTTTGAATTAACAGAAAAAGAGAAAGATATGATTTTGCGTCACATGTGGCCGCTGACCCCCATTCCTCCAAAAAGCCGGGAGGGAATGGTGATCATTTATTCAGATAAATTTTGCGGTCTGATTGAAACAGTGTCCAGGATCAAGCGTTGGATCTTATTCGGTTTTGGAAAGAAAAGCGCTGCATAAGACGGAGGAAACCATGACATTTTGGGAAGATTTACTTGGGAATCAGGTCCTGATCACTGCAGTTGCCGGCTGGCTGGTAGCACAGGTTTTAAAGACGATCATCGATCTGGCCCTTAACAAAAACTTTAATCCGGAGAGGCTTGTGGGATCTGGGGGAATGCCCAGCTCCCATTCCTCAACGGTATGTGCATTATCGACCGCCGCCATCTACCGCTATGGCGTCGGTTCTTTTGAGTTTGCGGTCTGTTTTGTCCTTTCCATGATAGTTATGTACGATGCCATGGGAGTGCGCAGGGAAACAGGAAAGCAGGCCAAGCTGTTAAACAGCATTCTTCTGGAAAACCCATTTGAGCTTAAAGGAGAAATATTACAGGAAAAGCTTAAGGAATATGTGGGACATACCCCTCTCCAGGTGGCTGCAGGAGCGATTTTAGGAATCCTGCTGGCATTTTTTATTTCACAGTATTATTAGTTGAATACAGCAGAAAGCATCCGGGTATTTGACCGCTGGGACAGTTGGCAAGGCCAGGGGAGCCTGATTTTAATTCGTTTCATCCACGGAAAGAAAGAAGAAAGTTTTCTGGGAATCGTAAGAAAATAGTCCTTGATTTCTTAAGATATCCATATTATACTTTAACAAGTTAAAAAATTGTTAAAATTGGAGGTAAAATGGATATGTCAATTTATCATAGGATAAACTGTTTTTTCCTATTCAGCCTTTTGGGATACCTTCTTGAATGTGCCGTACTTAGTTATGAGAATAAAAGGCCTGTTCTAAATCGCGGATTCGGACACGGACCATTCTGTATTATTTATGGATTTGGCTCCATGGGAGCGATGATCCTGCTCAAGCCTCTTGCAGGCAATCCGGTTCATCTTTATTTCGCCGCAATGGTTATGGCTACCTTTATGGAGCTTGTCACAGCTCATATGATGATAAAGCTGTTCGGTTCATTCTGGTGGGATTACAGTCAGAAGTTGTTTAATTACAAAGGAATCATCTGTCTGGAAAGCAGTATTGCGTGGGGATTTCTGGGAATTTTTTATTTCCGCTTCCTCAATGGGTTTGTCAATCAGATGGCAGGAATGGTTCCGGGGAATTTTGAACGGTTGGTGGCAATGAGCCTTTTGATTTTCTATTTGGCTGATTTCATATACACCATGAGGATGCAGCTTCGGGCTGACTGTGAAGACGATGATACGTCCATGATTGGGCGTTTGAAAGTATATTGATGATTGGCGGGATTCGATATGGGTCCCGCTTATTTGCTATTTTATGCCATGAAAGCAATGAGCCTGAGCGCTTGCTCTCAAGGCGAAGGTTGATTGTTGATCATGTGCTCTTTGGCACATGATACCATAACGTTTGTAGAAGTGACTTGGAGGTTTTAGATGGACAGGATAAAAAGGCTGGTGCTGGCTTCGGCCTCACCAAGAAGGAAGGAGCTTTTGGCTCAGATCGGGATAACGCCGGAGATCGTACCCAGCACTATAGATGAGATGATTACCACAGATGTGCCAGAGGAAGCGGTGATGGAGCTGTCCCGGCAAAAGGCAGAAGACGTTGCCGCCCGGCAGAAGCCTGGTACTTGTGTCATCGGTGCGGACACTGTGGTTGCAGCAGGCGGTGAAATCCTGGGAAAGCCGGCCAGCCACCAGGAGGCTTACCGGATGATCTCCATGATAGAGGGAAGGACGCATCAGGTATACACAGGGGTTACCCTGGTCTATTGTGGGCAGAAGGGCAATAGGGTAAAAACATTTGTGGAAAAAACAGATGTCCGTCTGTATCCAATGTCTGATGAGGAAATCAAAGCCTATTCAGACGGAGCGGAGCCCATGGACAAGGCGGGAGCCTATGGAATACAGGGAAAGTTTGCAGCTTTTATTAAAGGGATTGACGGCGATTATAATAATGTAGTAGGATTGCCTGTAGGACGTGTGTACCAGGAGATAAAGGAGATGTTTAAACAGGAGGAAAAGGAATGATTAAACTGATTGCATCAGATATTGACGGGACTCTGGTGACGGATGGAAGCCACGAGCTGAATCCTGAGCTTTATGACGTGATTTTAAAGCTGCGGGCGAAAGGAATACAGTTTGCCGCGGCCAGCGGACGCCAGTGGCTCAGCATAGAATCCATATTTGGCCCCATCAGGGAAAAGGTGTTCTATCTTTCGGATAACGGCGCTTATGTGGGCTGCCATGGAAGAAGCCTGTTCATCAATACCATTGAGCGTAAGACGGTCATGGATATGGTGGAAGATGTAAGGAATATGGATGGGCTTGAAGTGATGATCTGCGGACCTGATATGATTTATACGGAGTCAAAAGATGAGGAATTTCTGGACTGGATTGTAAACGGCTACCGGTTCCATGTGAAGCAGGTGGAGGAGTTGACCAAGGTGGACTCTGAATTTATCAAGGTTTCCGTATACCGTAAAACAGATGTGGAGGCTCATACCAGAATCCTGAGGGAAAAGTATGCGGACCGCCTTAAAATAACCATAGCAGGAGACATGTGGATGGACTGCATGAGGCCGGGAATCAATAAAGGCCAGGCTGTGAAGCTTCTTCAGGACAGCCTGGGGATCAAACCGGAGGAGACCATGGCCTTTGGTGATCAGTTAAATGATGTTGAGATGCTAAAACAGGCGTATTACAGCTTTGCCGTAGGAAATGCCAGGGAAGAAGTAAAGGCTGTGGCCAGATTTCAGGCGGACACCAATGTAAATGACGGAGTATTGAAAATACTGAAGCTGCTGCTTTAAGCAGCATAAAGAGAGGGATGCTCATGAAAGGTCAACTTAAGAGTGCAAGAAGGGTTCTTCTGGCTGCTGCAGCGGCAATTGCCCTGCTGTCCGGCTGCAAGGCTGATATCCCCCTTGTTTCTGAAACGTCAACCACAAAGGCGTATACCCTGCCGCAGTCCATGATGATCCTGGCTACAGAAAGGAACCAGTATCAGCGGATCTATACCAGCCAGATCTGGGGAGTGGATTTACCCGACGGCCAGACCTTTGAAACCTATCTGGTGGATCAGGTAAAGGAATTTCTCCAGGAAATGAAAATGATGAATCTTCTGGCCCGGAATAAGGGAGTCACCTTAACCAGCGCGGAAAAGGAAGAGGTGCGTAAGGCATCGGAGGAGTATTTCGATTCCCTGACAGCTGATGATATCTCTTACATGGGAGCCACGGAAGAGGATGTGAGGACCATGTATGAGGAATATTACTTATCCAACAAGGTGGTTGATGAACTGACAAAGGACATGAATTTAGAGATCAGTGACAGCGAAGCCAAGGTGATCGTTGTGGAGCAGATCGTTTTGTCCGATGGAACCGAGGCCGGTGATGTGCTTTTAAAGGCAGGGGCCGAGGGGGCTGACTTTTCCGCACTTGCCAGGGAATATTCGGAGGATGGAACCATTGAACGCCAGGTGGGAAGAGGGGAGAATCCAGGCCCCTACGAGGACGCCGCCTTTTCTCTTTCCGCAGGTCAGATCAGCCAGGTGGTGGAGAATAAGGGCAAATACTATATCATACGGTGTGTGAACGATTATGACGAAGATGCCACCCAGGAGAGGAAATCAGGGTTATACCGGAAACGGAAGAAGGAAGTCTTTGATCAGATCTATTCCCAGTTTAAGAATGAAAATCCGGTCACCTTCAGCAGTGAAATCTGGAAGGATGTAAAATTCTCCAAGGATGACAGGACAACTACCACGAACTTTTTTGAAATCTACAAAAAGTATTTTTCTGATTAACCAAAGGGGAAGGATGGGGAAACCACAGATGAAGCCGGAAGAATATGATAGAACGAAAGGGCGCAGCCGCAGGCGCAGAAGAAACCGCAGACGGGAGATCCTTATGGGGATCCTGCGGTTTATCCTTGCCCTGTTTCTGATCGCCGGACTGACTGCAGGAGGTGTGTTTGGATACCGGTACTGGGAGGGCAGCAAAACTTCTGATTCACTTTTGGAAACCAGCCGGGAAGTGGTTCCGGAGACCATGGGGGAATCACAATAAGGGAAAGGGGAAATCAGACTGATGATTTCCCCTTTTCTGGGTTGTAAGAGGAGGAAAAGCTTACTTAAGTTATTTAGATATATATTTTATTTTTCCCAATATAAGCATAAATGCAGAAGTACATATTGACATGGTAATGCAGATAGAAACAGGAACTTGTCCAATGAAATTTGCAAGTAAGGTTATGACTGCCAAAATCAGTAAAACAATATTTGAACGTTTTTTAAAAATATATTGTTCTTTTACATCCAGCCGTTTGTTTTCGTCTTCCAGCGGGGCCAGCGCTAAGATGAGGATACCTGATAGAATGACGCTGATGACAATGCTGATATTGTTCCACTCAACGAACTTTATAAGGCTGAGAACAACACATATGAGGGCAACAGAGAATAGATAACATCCTGTCTGAGTACGGGCATGGTATCCTCCGGCATAGGACCGCAGAAAACCATATGCTATTGTAAAGACAATTCCCTGCCAGAGCATTTGAAACAAACAGCTTATTGCTATGACAGTTGCAAAATTAAATAATAAGATTGCACCTTGCCAGATACCATAAGAATATAAATCTTTATCCTCGTCTTTAATAATTTGATGTAACACCAGTTTTTCAGTCAGTTTATTTGCAAATTGTTCCATTCGCGCCTCTTTTCCGGTCATAAAATATAACCTCTAGGGTTGTACGTACATAAGGATTTTAACAGTAAAAGTTTTGTCCGTATTGGTTATCTGCATAGCTCCATCATATTTTTGTATTGCTGCTTTAACACTTTTTATTCCGAGACCGTGATTCGCCTGATCACTTTTGCGTGAAATAAAAAAGTCATCGCTCTTTTTCAAAATGCCATCAAATGAGTTGCTGATTTTAAGAATTAAGCGGCCCTTTGTATATATCATGTCAATGTTGATCCACCGATCTGATTCTATTGTTGACACAGCTTCCATGGAATTGTCGATTAAGTTCCCCAGAATTACGGCAAGATCAAATGAGGAAATGGAAAGTTTGGCAGGTACCAGGATTTTTGTGGACACTTTAATTTTTTCTTTTTCCGCATGTTGTAACTTGAAATTTATGATACTGTCTAAGTCGCTGTTTCCGGATATAATCTGCCCGTAATTTCCGCTGCAAGTTTCGGTTAATTCAGAAATGCGTTCAATTAATTCTTCGTTTTTTCCTGAGATCGCTAAGCCATAGATCGGTGACAGTTTATTTTTTAAATCATGGCGAAAGATCTTTATATTTTCCAGTGATGATTTCATCAATTCAATCTGGTGTTCATAATATTTGTTTTGTTCTTCCACCAGCCGCTTATTCATTTGTTCAAGCATAAAATTGGAAATACAGTCGTACAGGTAAAAGGTTACAATATTGATGATAAAAACAATTCCAATGCTTGCGGTGATATAAATGGATGGTACTGAATTTCCTGAGAAAATAATAAGAAGTAAAATAATTGTTCCAAAAGGAACTAAAATTAAGCTTATCCAATAAATGAAAGGGAGCGGGTACTCGTTTTTTACGTGCATAAAGCCTTGCACCAGGAGTACGAAAGCGTAAGACACAATCCGTATGCTGATGATGCCAAATTCCGATTTATGCTGAAATGAGGCAAAAAGGTCCGCCCCGGGAAAATCTGTCAAGAAGACGATAGTCGTTTCTATGCACATTAGAGAAAGAAAAATTATGAATGCTGATAACAAGGCCTTTTTTAAACTTCCACGATAGAGGCAGGTTAATCCCAAGAGTAATAAAATCGTGGAAGTCATTACTATCAGAGGCTTTTTTATAGACATATAAATGCAAGCATTTAAAAGAAAGTATCCTATGTAAACAAACCACTCTATATTCCTGCTAAATTTAAATTCAGAATAAAAAATGTGAACGTATTTATAGATAACATATGCCATGAACAGATCGCTGAGCCAATATATAATTGCATATTTGTCAATACTCATTTGTTTTGCCTTATTCTCCATTTATTTGCAAATTTCTGATTTCTTGCCTTCTATTTCTGCTTATTGGAAGCACCGTACCGTTGGACATAACTACCTCCGAATATTTTAATACGGAAGCATGATTATAATTAATCAGATAAGAACGATGTATTTTTAAAAACGGATAGCTGGAGATATAAATTGAAACGTTATCCAGGTTCCCATAAAATAAATCTTCTTGTTTTGTCGTCACAATTTTCACTTTTCGGTTCAGACTTTCAAAATATAGAATATCACTTATTTTTGTTTTATAAATCTCGTAACCCTTTTGATATTGAAATAATCCGGCAGACTTTTGCATTCTTTCTTGTGTCAATTCCAGGGCACTAATTACAAAATGGTGCCTAATAGGCTTTTCAATAAAATTTAACGGTTGAACATCAAAAAGCTGCTTATAATATTGGTCTTTTCCTGAAATATATACGATTTCAGTTGTATAATTTTTCATAATTTTTCGTAACTGTTGGCCCACTTCGATCCCATTTGTTTTTCCTAATTCTATATCAAGATATATTAAATCAAAAGAATTACCTTGATTAAGATAATTTAAAATGCTTTCTCCTGAATAAAAAACATCTGTATTAATCTTTATACATTTTAGTTTTGAATAATTTATAATAATATCTTCCACTTGTGAACAAATAAACCGGTCGTCGTCACAAATTGCAATTTTTATCATGTTATACCTCTGTTTTCTCTCTTTTGTTCTGTTATGAAACTGATGAAGTTTAATACTTGTTATTATAAGGTTTGGAATTAAAACGTATTTGTAAGACTTTTATGTTATAACTTTATACAAGATATTAGCTGGATAAGGATTATAATAGTATAGATCTTACCCTTTTATTATCTGATTTTTATAAGGCCTCTTGTTATTATACCTTTTGACCTTCAAACTATTATATACTAAGTTTAGCATATTTCATAGACCTTACAACTTGATATGGAGGGAACAGGTGGGGAAAGGAGACACTATGGCTAAGTTTTTATCTTATGAAGACCGTTTGGAGATTTAAGGTGGACTGAAGGAGGATCTGACTTTTACATCATATCAATTCCTATAGAAGAAAAAAGCTGAATGGGAAAAGTCCGTATGAAGCATTCTGTTTTTATTATGGAAAAGACCTGGCTGATAAATTAGGATGCTACGAGGTTGCCGTCAACAGCATCAATTTAACACCAGGTCTTTTGAAAAAGTAGCAAGATAATCGGAACATGAAACCACCGGCTGGAACGAAAAGACAGATACCAGCAGACGTGAATTTCGGAGTACAAAATTTGTAAGCCAAAAGTGACGTCCGGTTTTTGTACGCAAAATCATCCTGTTACCAGAGATAATACCATGGAAAGCAAGAGAAAAACGGGAAGCTCGGATTGCAATTGAGCTTTCTTCATTTTTTATTAAGATAAAATTACAATTCACAACATTTAAATCTACCGTTCATTACATAGAATGAAATATTTTTTTAAATTATAATATGATGATGTTATCATAAGATGCCAAGGAGGGAAAGAGACATGAAGAAGCTTTTTATTAAATTGGGTGATATGCTGGCGTGTTTTGCTTTAATGGTCACAACTTTGAATATTAATACAACTTGTATGATGTATTCACATCAGCCAAAGATGCCTAAAAAGGCTCAGAGGTTACGCCGTTTTTAAATTTTTTTTTATTTATATTAAGAGAAAAATTTAAAAAAGCAAACAAAACGATTACTATGTTTAGGCCTATAAAAAATATCATCGATTATAATGGTAATTCTTGTGATTGTGTGCATTCTGCGGTCCCTGCCGGCCGCAGATGCATTGAACAGAGTCCGCTCGTCGGAGATCAATGGTAGAATAAAATTATCTGTTTTTTGGGTCAATGAGTTCAAAGATCTTTCTTGTGAAGTCCTGTTGAAATGGGTATTTCATTACAAACCCATTTGCGATGTCTACTGATTATTTCATATTTATTAAATTTTTGTATAAGGCAGTGTTCAGTTACATAATCAAATACAATTATAGATGGAAAGGAATGCCTTGTGAATAAAAATAAAATATCAATAAAGTTGTTATTTACAGTGTTTTTTTGGGGTGGAGCTGCAATAGCAGCTCAATTGTTATTACAAAACACCTCTCCGGGCATTGCTACTTTGTGTAGATTTGGTGTTGCTACACTTTTTTTATATTTCTTTGTAAGGATTCCAAATAAAAAAATTTCAATATCACCAAAGGGGCATATAAAGTATTTTATATTAGGGATATTAGGTATTACCATATGCTATTTTTTTTACTTCATTGGACTAAAACATAGCACGCCATTTAATGCAGCTTTGTTTGAAACTACCACTCCGTTATTAACATATTTATTATGTATGTTATTAAGACGGGAACGTTTTAATGGATTTAAGTTTATTGGTATTATTATTGCATATCTAGGAGTTGCAATCGTTACATGTAGAGGGAATATAAATAATTTGATTAAACTAGATTTGAATATTGGTGATCTATTACTTATTTTAAGTACTATTAGTCTGAGCTTTTATAACATATTATATAAAGACTACCATGAAAATATAACGGAAACATTAGAAACATATTATATATTCTTATACGGAGTAATTGGATTAATTCCTTGGGTTTTAATCGAAGGTATTCATAATGGGGGTTTTTATTTTGATATAAATATAGTTTCGATTTGCAGTGTTATTTTCCTGGCGGTGGGGTCTTCCGTGCTTGCTTATATTTTCTATAATCAAAGCATATCAGAGGTGGGGATATCAAATACTACAATATATATTAATATGGTTCCGGTAATCACAATAATTCTGTCAGTAGTAGTATTGAGACAGATACCGCATTGGTCTCAAGTTATTGGCGCATTAATTATTTTAATAGGGATGCTAGTCTCAAATAAAAAGATAAGCTAATTAAGAAAGAATTTAAGGAGGAATTACATGGATTGCATAGTGATTGGCGTAAATAATGTTGACTTTAATGGTTATGCCGAAAGGCAGAAAGTTTTTTCAAATAATACAGGTTCATTTGAGGAAGTGCTAACGAATTCTGTTCTGGTTGATGGAAGATATTATACTAGCATAGATTTTTTAAATATTATATTAAACAAAATAGAGAAGGGTCATCATTGGAATCTGGATGTTTTTAGAACCCCCAGTTTAGCAGTTTTTTACTTGACAACTTTTTTAAAAAGGCGTGGCTTTGAAGTGGAATATATCAATAGTTTTAATAATGATAAACATAAATTTAAAAATTATCTTAAAAAAGAAATTACCTGTGTTGCTATTACAACTACATTTTATGTTGAAGATACTCCGATTATTGAGATAATTAATTATATAAGGGAAGTTAATGAGGATATAAAAATTATAGTTGGTGGACCACGGTGCCTAGATATATATAATTCCTACAATGAGTCTAAGCGCAATGTCATTTGGAATTATATAGGAGCTGATTGCTATATAATAGAATCCCAGGGGGAGGAAACTCTTTGTAAATTGGTTGCAGCATTAAAAAAGAATAAGAATGCGGATTTATCTGAGATAGGGAATATAGTTTATAAGATACAAAAGGATTATACTTTTACATATGCCAACAAGGAAAACAACTGCTTAGATTCAGAAATCATTAATTGGGATTATTTTAAATCTCACGATTTTGTTCCCAGTGTATATATGAGAACTTCCAGAGGATGTTGTTATGCATGTACATATTGTACATATCCGGTTTTTTCAGGTAAATATGTTTGCAGTGATGTTAGTACAATTGAGAAAGAAATGGACATTCTTTATAGCAAAGGTGTCAAATATATAACATTCATTGAACCAAGTGTTAGGGTATCCCAACACACTGCCTCAATTTATGATTTTTTCTGGTTGTAAATTGCCGTGGGAATATGCAGACAATAATCTTATTTATACAGAAAGTAACTTATATAAGTATTTAATTGATGTAATTAAGTTGTCAGAGCCTATAAAAAACGATAATGCCATTTTGTCCTCTATTATAAAAGATTTAAAAAACGATTATGACTTGTTTAAAAGATATAAGAATTCTAATATACAAATTAATTGTAGTGGCTATATCTTTAGTGGCGAACAGGATAAACTTGTCAGTAATAAAAATATTCAAGCATGGGAGCGTGTATTTACTAGTAAACCTCAATATTATAGCTTTCCGGGAACTCATATGTTTATTAATGAAAATAAGGATCAGGTATGTAAAACGATTAATAAGATTATAGAAGAAAATATATTAGAAACTATGAACGAATTTTAGTTTACTATAGAATGTGGTTGATTGCTAGTAAGTAAATACATTTTTTTTTATTAACACAGAAAAACTTCCAGAAGATGAATTAAAACTGTTAAAGGATAATTAAATAACAACAATTCCAGCAATTTTGAACTTAACGAGAAGAGGACATTTGTAATGAAAGCTAGAGCTGTTGAAATATCATTCACTGAATCAGAAGTGGTTCGATAGGCTGTAAGAGCTATGCACTTCCCTTGATATTAACCGTGTGTTGGTGGAACACGAAGCCTAATATAACCATATAAGAGAAATAAAGATTTGAGTTTATAAAAAATCAGATTTTAATAATACCAACAAAATGTAAAAGCCAAAAAATGCAAATATAATCTAAGGGAAATCAGTAAACGGATTTCCCTTTATCGTACTGTAAAATATAAGCAAATATATTTCATTAGTTTAACTCTGAGAAATACAATTTTAATTTCTGATACAATTCCCCCTGAACAAAGTCGGCAAAAGACTCTTCATTTTGAGGAAGGATCACATCCGCATACCCCATCACAGCCTCTGCCGTAGGCTTTATACTGGAAGAAGTGCTGCTTTGTATCATAACAAAGAGAGCAGGTTCTGACACCAGGCGAACACTGTTGGATTCACATAGAACAAGGGTGCCCTCAGGGACTAATTTCAGCGCTTCCTCTAATGCCTCTCTTAAGTTTTCTTTAAAAGCCCGGATGAGATAGACTTGTTTTGCCCCGGCCTTTTTCAGCAGCATCGTATCTTTTGTCCCGGTGCCGGTCTCCGGTGTTATGTCAAAGCAGCCTTTCAGCCCTTTGCAGATTCCGCAGCCATGGCCTCCTCTGGGGCATATGTCTCCATGATCCCTTATGGTAATCAGCTTGAATGCAACAACAGGTATTTTATCCTGAAAGGCATGGATGATCTGAAGAGCCAGGGTTGTTTTTCCGCTGTTTCTCCCTGTCGCTCCAATCAGTACCATATTTCCGGCCTGCAGAAGTGTTTCGTTTTCTGTACTCATATTTACTCCGATCCCATTAAGCTGCTGCACATTTTTGGTAGAACAGGTACGATTATGTGCAAAATTTTTTTTATTATAACACTTTTCTAACGTGGTTTCAATGTGTAAAAAAATGCTGAAAGTCGTCAAAAATGCGTGATATATTTAACAAAATAAGTTTCCCCGGTTAAGGACTTAATTGTTACAGCTGACAAGTCTTTGGAATACATTGGCTAATTTTATATTACAAGAATATTGAAAAGCAAGGCATCCTGTATTTTACTGAAACAATTGTATATATTACCTGAAAAAAAGTTAGATAACAGAAGAAAAAGATTGAGAAAAACATAACAAAAAAAAGACAAAAAATTCTAAATTTGTGTATTGTGATCAAAAATAGATGGAACCGTTATACTCATTTGTACATATTGACATGGGCTTGACAGGGTGCTAATATAATAAAACATTCTAAAAAAGTTTTTTTGATTCTAAAAAAAATTTAGGTCTAAAAATTTTTCAGGAATTATAGTCCGGCGTTTTTATTGAAAAACAAAAACAGGGGGTGGTTTCTTTCGAAAATGTAAATAAAAAAATCGAGAATGTGACGGCCGTTATTTTATGCGGAGGCAAAAGCAGGAGAATGGGTTTTGACAAAGCATTTCTGATGGATGACCGGCAGTACTTGTTGCTGCAGACTGCCAGAGAGCTGCAAGGCCTGTTTGGGCAGGTGGTTCTGGTCAGCAATACAAAAGCCAAGTTTGACGGCCGGATGGATTTCACGGGACTTTCCATTTTAGAGGACCGGTATATGGAAAAGGGTCCCATAGGCGGGATAGGCACTGCCTTAGAACAGGTTCAAACAGAATACGTTTTCATTATGGCCTGTGATATGCCTTTACCGGATATTGGTCTTATAGGGCGGATGTACCGGAAGCTGGATCAGGAGCAGGTTTTGGTTTGCAGTCATCAAGGGAAATTAGAGCCTTTGTTTGCCTTTTACCATAAGTCCTGTCTTCCTGTTTTTAAAAAACAAATTGAAAAAGGAGAACTAAAGCCGCGCAGCGCTTTCCCGGCACTGAATGTGGAACTGTATCCCTTGAGCGATACGGAAATAAACGCCATAGTGAATTTGAACACACCGGAAGATGTAGAAAAATGGAACCAGAAAACAGTAAAAAATAAATGATGTTACATAAGGAGGGGGAAATGGGATTCTTTAGTCCGGCAGAAGTTTTGGATATTTTGGGAGACAAAGCTCAAATCAAAAAAAAGTTATCTTTTACAAGGTTATTTTTACTTTCTATCATAGGCGGTTCCTTTATCGCAGAAGGCTTTTTAGCCTGCATACGCGTTCAGGGTACCATGCCCGCCCAGTGGGGAAGCTTTGCAACCTTCCTCGGCGGCTGTCTTTTCCCCATTGGTCTCATGGCGATCGTGCTGGTCGGAGGAGAGTTGGCAACCGGAAATATGATGACAATGGCTGTGGGCCTGTTTCAGAAAAAGATTTCCTTTTGGGACGTATTTTATAACTGGGCGGTGGTTATGGCAGGAAATATGGTTGGAAGTATGATCGTCGCCTACTTTTTCGGTCATTTTGTGGGGCTGGCGGAAGGGGCCTTTTTGGCCAAGACCATGGCTGTTGCCAACTCCAAGATCAGCGACCCGCCTATGGTGGCCCTGGTTTCTGCTGTCGGCTGCAACATCTTTGTCTGTATGGCCATCTGGTTTGCTACCAGTGCAAAGGATTACGCTGCAAAGATGGCGGGAATGTGGTTCCCTATTATGATTTTTGTGGTTTTGGGATTTCAGCACGTGGTGGCAAATGCTTTTGTCATTCCAGCGGCAATCTTTTCAGGTGAGTCTTCCATCACCTGGATGAGTTACTTTCAGAATACAATAGTTGTCTTTGTCGGTAACGCCATCGGCGGAGCACTGGTTTTTGCCCTGCCATGCTTTTGGATGTATGGGCAGAAAGAGGACGCCAAAAAGGAATAAGAAGTAAAAAATAAAAGATAGAAAGGGTCATTGCAATGGATACTAGGGAAAGAGAAGAAAAGCTGAGGATCATCCGGCAGGATGGGGCAAAGCAGGAAAACATCTTGGAAATTTTAATTGATCTTCAGTTTGCTTCGGAAGAAGGCTATATAGACAAAGAAACTGCGGCCATGGTAGCTCAGGAGCTGCATATGACCGAAACCAGGGTATATGAGATTGTCAGCTATTATGCCATGTTAAAGGATAAGCCTCAGGCCAAATATGTCCTTAAAATCTGCAACAGTTCTCCCTGCCATTTTTCCCGTGCAGAAGAGGTGTGTTTATCACTGGAGAAAAAGCTTGGCATACCCATGGGAAAGACCACGGATGACGGTCTTTTTGCCTTCCACTATATTCCGTGTGTAGGCGCCTGCGACATCGGTCCGGTGATTAAGATCAAGGATACGGTATTCGGTAATCTCAGCGACGAGAAAATATCTTCTCTGATCGATGATCTGCGCAGAGGAAAAATAGCCGTATAGACTGAAAGGGGGAAAGAAAATGGCAATAAAAGAACCAGTCCTTTTAAAACGGGTGGGGAAAATGACTGATCCCACTTCTGTAGAAGAATATATAACACACGGCGGTTTTGCAGCGCTGCAAAAAGCCGTGACAATGGACAGGGAGGATATTTTAGGAGAATTAGATGCCGCCTTGCTTCGGGGAAGGGGCGGAGCCGCCTATCCGTTAGGCCGAAAATGGCGCCATTTATATGGCAGCACCGATACGCCCAAATACGTTGTCTGCAATGCGGATGAAGGGGAACCCGGCACCTTTAAGGATAAGCTGCTGCTGGAGAAGGATCCCCTCAGCATTATTGAAGGCATGCTGATCGCTGGATATGTGTTCGGTTCCAATGACGGTTACATTTATATCAGAGGAGAATACCGCCATATCCAGGCAGTATTCCATCAGGCGGTAAGCAATGCCCAGGCCGCCGGCTATCTGGGAAATAAGATTATTGGGATTGACGGGTTTGACTTTAATCTTCACATTGTTTCCGGAGGCGGAGCTTATGTCTGCGGTGAAAACTCGGCGCTCTTAAATTCCATTGAAGGCAAAACCGGAAGGCCAAGGGTGAAGCCTCCCCATCTGGCTGATGTGGGACTTTATTTAAAACCCACACTGGTAAATAATGTGGAATCCTTTGCCTGCGTTCCCGCTGTGATCAATATGGGGGGAGAAGCATTTTTTCAACTTGGCACAAAGGACGGGGGCGGCACCAAGCTCATCTGTTTATCCGGGCACATTAAGAACCGGGGCATTTACGAGGTGCAGCTTGGCACGCCTTTGGATGAGATCCTCTACAGCGAGGAATACGGAGGCGGCACTTCCACAGGAAGACCTGTTAAATTTTGTCATTTCGGCGGGCAGTCCGGTCCTATCGGGACCAGCGAACAGATCAAGGGCCGCCTGTATGATTACGGAGATTTCTGGTTTAACAAGCTGGCAGTGGGCTCAGGCGCCATTGTGGTAATGGATGACAGCGTAAGTGTTGTGGACTATATCACAAGCGTAATGGAATTTTTTGTTCATGAGTCCTGCGGCAAATGCACTCCCTGCAGACTTGGAACCACCCGTCTTTTGGAACTGCTCCAGAATTTACAGCGCCGTAAGGGCAGGCCCGGAGATCTTGAAAGGCTTGAAAAAATGCTGGAACATATTACTTATTTGTCCGCCTGCGGACTTGGCCAATCGGTATCAGTTTCTGTGAATTCCGCCTTAGCCGGCTACAGAGATGAATTCGAAGCCTGTATCAGTTAATGGAGAAGGAGGAAAATACTGTGTCAGAAACAGAGAAAAACAATTCTATGGTTGAACTGGAAATCGACGGGCACGCCATTGCCGTTCAAAAGGGAACCACCATTTTGGAGGCCTGTAAAACACTGGATATTGAGATTCCCACCCTTTGCCATATGAAAGATCTGGCTCCGGACGGGTCCTGCCGGATGTGTGTGGTGGAAATTGAAGGCGGAAGAAAAGGAGGGCTGGTCCCATCCTGTTCCGAGCACTGCGCTTCCGGAATGAAGGTGTCTACCAGGTCTGAGAGGGTGGTGGAGTCCCGGCGTTTTATCCTGGACCTTCTTTTGAGCAACCATGTACTCAGCTGCTTCAGCTGTGCAGCCAACGGGGATTGCAGGCTGCAGGATTACTGCCTTGAATACGGTGTGGAAAAAACCAGCTTCACCTTTGGAAAAAGGGTAGGGATGAATGAAGTGGACAGCAGCAATCCGTTTTTTTCCTTTCATCCGGAAAAATGTATCATGTGCCGGCGTTGTACCAGAGTATGCCAGCAGCTTCAGGGTCGGGATGTCATCAGCGTTTCCAACAGGGGCTTTGATGCCCGCATGAGCCCCAGCTATCAGCTTCCCTGGAGAGAATCCATTTGTGAATCCTGCGGAAACTGCGTGTCAAACTGTCCCACAGGAGCGCTCTCCTCCAAGGACCAGCAAAGGCATTACAGGGAATGGGAGGTTGAAAAGGTGCGGACCACCTGTCCTCATTGCGCCACAGGCTGCCAGATGGATTTACTAGTGAAAAACAACAGGATCGTGGGAGTTGATCCGGCTGACGGACCGTCAAACAGAGGTCTTCTGTGTGTGAAAGGCAAATTCGGCTCCTATAAATTCATTCATTCCGGAGACCGTCTCACTCATCCCCTGATTAAACGGGAAGGGAAATTTGAAAAGGCCAGCTGGGATGAAGCTCTGGACTTGATCGCCCGCCGGTTTACGGAAATCAAAAAGAAATATGGAGCGGATGCCAATGCCGGCTTTTCCTGCTCCCGGGCGCCCAATGAAGACAATTACGTTTTCCAGAAAATGATGCGGACGGCCTTTGGCACCAACAATGTGGATAACTGCGCAAGGGTCTGTCATTCCGCTTCTGTCCACGGCCTTGCCACGACCCTGGGCTCCGGTGCCATGACAAATCCTATCCAGGATATTACGGAAGACGTTGACCTGATTTTACTCATAGGTTCCAACCCCACCGAAGCCCATCCGGTTGTAGGTGCCCAGATCCGGCAGGCGATCCAAAGGGGGACGCAGATCATTGTAGTGGATCCGAGAAAGATTGATCTGGTTAAGGATGCGGTCATTCATATGCCCATCAAAGCCGGAACCAATATTGCATTTGCCAACGCAATGATCCATGTCATCGTCAAGGAAGGACTTGCGGACATGGACTTTATAAAGGAGCGGACCGAAGGCTTTGAAGAGCTGGCTGAAATCGTGAAGGACTATACTCCGGAAAAGGTTGCCAAGATCTGCCATATTGATGCGGAGGATATCCGCAAAGCCGCAAGGATGTATGCCAAGGCTAAAAAGGCTCCAATCATTTACTGTCTGGGTGTTACTGAGCATTCCACAGGAACAGAGGGCGTTATGAGCCTTTCCAATCTGGCCATGGCGGTTGGGAAAATAGGAAAATCAGGCTGCGGTATCAATCCTCTCCGTGGGCAAAACAATGTACAGGGAGCTTGTGACATGGGCTGCATGCCTTATGATTTCCCGGGATACCAAAAGGTGGCAAACAAGGAGATCCGGGAAAAGTTCGAAAAGGCATGGGGGGTTCCCTTAAGTGAAACCACAGGACTCATGTCCACCCAGGTGCTGCCGGGAGCCATTGAAGGAACGATTAAGGGGCTCTATATTTTCGGAGAAGATCCCATGGTCACGGATCCGGATACAGGCCATGTAGCCAAATCCCTGGAAAGCCTGGAGTTTCTCGTGGTTCAGGAACTGTTTATGACGGAAACGGCACAGTTTGCTGATGTGATTCTGCCCGGAACCAGTTATGGGGAAAAGGAGGGTACCTTCAGCAATACGGAACGGCGGGTACAAAGGGTGCGCAAGGCGGTGACTCTGGAAGGAGAAATGCGCCTGGATACGGACGTCTTTTACGATGTTATGAACCGAATGGGCTATTCCTGTGAGAGAAAAACAGCGTCTGAGATCATGGACGAAATCGCCGGCGTAACGCCGGCCTTTGGAGGCATCAGCTTTGAGAGACTGGACCGCGGGGAGACGCTTCAGTGGCCCTGCCTGGATAAGGAGAGCAAAGGTACCTATATTATGCACGTGGGGAAGTTTTCACGTGGCCTTGGATATTTTTATCCGGCAAAGTACCGGCCTTCCAAGGAGCTTCCTGACAAAGACTATCCGTTTCTGATGGTCACAGGCCGTATGCTCTACCATTACAACACCAGAGCCATGACAGGCCGGACGGAAGGGTTAAATGAAATCTGCGGAGACTCCTATATTGAAATCAATCAGGGAGATGCCGCCACTCTGGGAATTAAGGACGGAGACAAGGTCAAAGTATCCTCCCGCCGGGGTGAAATTGAAACCAGGGCAGTGGTAGGAGATAAGATGATGCCTTCCGAAGTATTTATGACCTTCCATTTCGCAGACGGAAATGTAAACAGAATCACGAATTTTGTGATTGATGATATTGCCCGCATTCCGGAATACAAGGTGTGTGCGGTATCTGTAAAACGCGCTTAATCTTATCATGAAAGAGAGCGGTGCTGCAAAATAAATTTTTCTGCAGAATGTGGCAAGAGGAAGGAGGAGCCTGATTGATCGAATTAGAAGAAGCCGTTGAACTGCTGGTGAACAGCGCAAAAATAGAAATGAAAACAGAAAAGCTGGACATTTTATCTGCCTTTGGAAGAACCTGTGGGGAGGATGTGACAGCCCCGCTCTCTGTTCCCCATTTCCCGAAATCAGGGATGGATGGGTATGCGGTCAGAAGTCAGGATACGAAAGGCGCTTCCAGGGAAACTCCGGTTCAATTTCAGGTGATTGGTGAAATATGCGCAGGGGATTATCTTTCCATCCAGGCAAAGCCTTGTACAGCGGTCCGGGTAATGACCGGAGCCATGGTGCCGGAGGGCTATGACTGTGTGATACGCCAGGAAGATACGGACTATGGACAGGAACAGGCAAAGGTATATGTGGAGGGAAGTCCCTGGCAGAACTATTGCAGGATCGGAGAGGACATTCAGGCAGGAACCTGCATTATCCCCAGACAGTCTCGTTTGGGCGCAGGGCATATCGGTGTTTTAGCCAGTATGGGAATCCGGGAAATTACGGTGCTTCGGGAGCCTGGAGTGGGTATCATTTCAACGGGGAATGAGCTTGTCCCTCTCACCGGCCCTTTGGGAAAGGTAGGGGTATATCCCAGCAGCGCTTATGCCATTGCTTCCCAGCTGAAAGCCCAGGGAGTCAAGGTGCCTTTTATGGAGATTTGTCCTGATGACTCTAATGCGTTTTCCCGCATGCTGGAGGAGAGAATTGGTCAGGCTGACGTGATTATTACCACCGGTGCTCTTTCCGTGGGGAAAAAGGATTTTCTTCCGGAAGCATTGGAGGAAATCGGTGCAGAAAGGCTGTTCCATGGAGTGAATATGCGTCCGGGCACGCCTGTTATGGCTAACCGGTATAAGGAGAAGCTGATTCTCAGCTTCTCCGGCTATCCCTTTGCGGCCATGGTCAATTTCCAGTTGTTTTTCTGGCCGGTTCTGGCAAGGCTTATGGGCGATGACTCTCTTTCCTGGAAGAAAACAAGGCGCGTGGTGACAGAGGGAAGCGCCAATGAGGCAAAAAAGAGGCGGTTTGTCCAGGCCTTCTGTGATGAGGCAGGTGTCCATATTTTTGACAGAAACCACCATTCCTCCGTTTTATCCGGAATGCTCCGTTCAAACTGCATCATTGACCAGAAACAGGGAACGGTTATTTCGTCGGGGGATATGGTGGATGTTCTCTTTTGGGGGCAGGAACGGTAAGATTATGCCTGAAAGAAGGCTTCTGCCAGCTTTACAAGAGCTTCCTGGTCCTTGGTTCCCATGACTTCCCTTGCGGAGTGCATGGCCAGAATGGGCACCCCGGCATCCACTGTGCGCATGGTGAGAAGGGCGGAAGAGATGCTTCCCAAAGTGGAGCCGCCTTTCATATCAGACCGGTTGGAGAACTTTTTATAAGGAATATGATTTGTGCGGCAGATTCCTTCTATGACTCCGGTGCTGGAAGCGTCGGTGGCATAGGCCTGGCTGGATGCCAGCTTAATGGCAACGCCGTCTCCCATGAGGATCTGGTTTTTAATGTCACATTTTTCTCCGTGGTTGGGGTGAATGGCATGGGCTACGTCCAGGGAGAGGAGAAAGCCGTTTAACACAATATTTAAAAAGGTTTCTCTGGAGTAACCAAGAGATAAGCAAATTTTTTCGAGAATGCGTTCCATCAAGGCGGAAGCAGCACCCTGCTTGGTGTGGCTTCCGATTTCTTCGTTGTCGTATAAGGCAATGACGTTGATGCCGTTTTTGCTCGGTCCTGTTGTGATTCCGTTTAGGCAGGCCTGCACGGATGTCAGGTTATCCAGGCGGGGAGAGGAGTAGAATTCGTTTTCTAAGCCTAATAGAGTTCCTTTTTCACAGTTATAGATGCAGATTTCATAGTCCAGAATGTCTTCTTTTTTTACGGCTGCCTCTTTTGCCAGGGCTTCCAGGAAAAAGTCTTCCTTGCTTAACTCATCCGTGATACGGGCAATGAGGGGAAGCATGTCTATCTGGGGATTGATGGCAACCCCGTCGTTGGCATCCCGGTTCATATGGATGGCCAGGTTGGGGATTGTGAGGAGGGGGCGGGAGAAATCCACAAATATGGTTTTTGGCTTCATGGGAGACGGGCCGGCTACGCAGACTTTTCCTGCCATGGATAAGGGGCGGTCAAACCAGGTCCCTAAAAGGGGGCCGCCGTATACCTCTACATTAAGCTTTCCGTATTTGAGAGAGGTGACCTCCGGGGAGGGTTTTACCTTCAGGCATGGCCAGTCTGTATGGGAGGCAGCCAGCTTAAGGGTAGGGGGGGTACTCAGCTCTTTTCCTATGGTAAATGCGATTAATGTGGAATCAAAGGCATTTATGTAGTAAGATCCGCCGGTTGTCAGCTCCCAGGGGGAAGCCAGGGGAAGTTCTTTGAAACCTGCGGCTGAAAGCTGGCTGGATGCTGCTGTGATGCAGTGGTAGGGGGAAACTGATGCGGCGATCAGTGATTCTAATTGTTGGATGTGATTCATATGTGGGGCCTCTTTTCTGGGTGTGGTGTTTGTTTTGGAGGTGAGATCCGCAGGGGAGCGGGTGAATCCTTTGGATTCACCCGCTCACGGGCAGTCGCCCTGTAAAACAGGGTACGAAAAGTTTTTCTTACGTGCGGGGCACGACGAAAAACTTTTCGTATCCTGTTTTGCCCTGCTCATTGCTTTCGTGGATAATATACCACAGAATAAGATGTTTTGGAATAGGGGGAGAGGGGGAAAGTTGGGAAATCCTGCGTTGACAGTCTGGGAGGTTGCGGTGTATAGTTAACGGATAAAGATTATAAAATGGGGAGAATTTGCCATGATTGCGCTGAAAATTGAGGACATTAAGCTCTTAACCTCCAAGCTGTTTGTAGGGGAAGTGTTTGATCAGTTTCTTGCTAAGGAAGCTGTGATTGCTACCTTTAATACATTTACCATTGACGGAACTGTGCGTTCCGGATACTACTCCAGGGAGGAACAGGAGGAAATGAAAATCGGACAGCTTTCCACCTGGGCCATGATGAAGCCTTTTTGTTTTTCACTAATTAAAGGAAAAAGGCTCCCCATCAGCTTCCGCATCATTCTGCAGATGTCAAAGGAGGGGACAGAGCGTTTCCTTGCTTCCCGTCAGATTCCATTTACGTCTGATCAGGTGAAGGGGCTGTACATCAATATCCGTTATGAGGAGGATAAACTCATTTGCGTAACAGGGACCTCTGTCTCTGTCTTTACTCTGGACAAGACCCTGGATGGGGAATGGGACCAGGCATTTAAAGGGTTTTTAAAACGCAACGAGATTCCATTTCTGGAGGAATAGAATTATTAGCACTCAAGTTAAATGAGTGCTGATTTTCTATTGACATTTCCACAACAGCGTATTAAAATATTCTTTGGTATACAAATTTGTGAGAATTCCATGGGAACATGGAAGCGAAATAGAAAAAAGAGTAAGGAGTGTTCTGATATGGCAAAAACAGGAAGTTTAACAATCAACAGCGAAAATATTTTCCCTATTATTAAGAAATGGCTGTATTCCGACCATGACATTTTCTACCGTGAGCTTGTGTCCAATGGCTGTGATGCCATTACAAAGCTTAAGAAGCTGGAAATTATGGGCGAGTGGCAGAAACCGGAGGATCTGGAATTTAAGATCGAGATCATTACCGACTCCAATGAAAAGACCATTACCTTTAAGGACAACGGTCTTGGAATGACTATGGAGGAAGTGGATGAGTACATCAACCAGATCGCCTTTTCCGGCGCTCAGGATTTCCTTGAGAAATATAAGGACAAAGCCAACGAAGATCAGATCATCGGCCACTTTGGACTTGGTTTTTATTCCGCATTCATGGTAGCCGACAGGGTCACCATTGATACCTTATCCTATAAAGAAGGGGCTGCTGCAGTTCACTGGGAGTCTGACGGCGGTACGGAATATGAGATGGAAGAAGGGGACAAGGCTGAGTTTGGAACCACCATTAAACTCTACCTTAATGAAGACAGCCTGGAATTCTGCAACGAATACCGGGGAAAAGAAGTTCTTGAGAAATACTGTTCCTTTATGCCTGTGTCAATTTATTTATCCAGCGCATCTTCAGAACCTCAGTATGAGACCATTGAAAAGGATGAGCTGACTGATAAGGATACGATCATCGAAACCATCATTGAGGAAGCAAAGACTGAGGAAAAGGAGAACGAAAACGGGGAAAAGGAAATCGTAGAGGTATCTCCTGCCAAGGAAAAATATAAAATCAAAAAGCGTCCGGTACCGGTCAATGATACCAATCCTCTGTGGAACAAGCATCCAAACGACTGCACGGAAGAAGAGTATAAATCCTTTTACCGCAAGGTGTTCCATGACTACAAGGAGCCTTTGTTCTGGATCCACTTAAACATGGATTATCCATTCAACTTAAAGGGAATCCTCTACTTCCCCAAGCTGAATTTAAATTATGACAGCCTGGAAGGAACTATCAAGCTGTACAACAGCCAGGTATTTATTGCGGATAATATCAAGGAAGTGATTCCTGAATTCCTGATGCTGTTAAAGGGAGTGATCGATTGTCCGGATCTTCCTCTTAACGTATCCAGAAGCGCTCTTCAAAACGACGGTTTTGTAAAGAAGATTTCTGACTACATTACTAAAAAGGTTGCGGATAAGCTGACCGGCATGTTTAAGACGGACCGTGAAAATTATGAAAAGTACTGGGATGACATCAATCCATTCATTAAATTCGGCTGCTTAAAGGATGAGAAGTTCGGAGAAAAGATCAACGATTCCCTCATCTTTAAGAATCTGGAAGGCAAGTATTTAACTCTTTCCGATTGCCTGGAGGAGAATAAGGAGAAGCACGAGAACAGCGTATTCTACATCTCTGATGAAAAAGAGCAGAGCCAGTACATCAACATGTTTAAAGAGGCAGGTCTTGATGCGGTTTATCTGACTCATAATATTGACAGCGCGTTCGTAGGCTATCTGGAACAGAAGAATGAGAATGTAAAATTCTTATGCATAAATTCCGATTTATCCGACATCTTTAAGGAAGAGGTAAAGGAAGAGGATAAAGAAGCCATGAAGGCAGATACAGAGGCCCTGACCCAGCTGTTCCGCAAGGCATTGGACAAAGAACACTTAGAGGTCAAGGTTGAGAAATTAAAGAATGAAAATGTATCTTCCATGATCACCGTATCTGAGGAATCCCGCCGTATGCAGGAAATGATGAAGATGTACACCATGCCTGGAATGGATCCTTCCATGTTTGGAGCAGGCGGTGAGACTTTGGTGCTTAACTACAACAATAAGCTGGTGAAATATGTGCTGGGTCACAAAGACGGGGCTCATACAAATGCCATCTGCGAACAGCTTTATGATCTGGCAGCTTTAAGCCATGGCTCTCTGACACCGGAACGCATGACGAAATTCATTGCCAGAAGCAATGATCTGATGCTTGTGATGGCAGAGGTATAAAAACCGGAATCCTATGATTTGGGGATATCTTTTTTCTCCCGGTTATGCTATATTAGATACAGTGATTTTTTATTGGCAGGGAGGAAATACCCTATGGGGACCTGCCCCGCTTGACCGGACATGTACCATGTGTCCAAATAGCACGGGCATTGAAAGGAGAAACGGTAATGAAGGAAAAGACGATGAAGATAAGGAAAGGAATGATGCGCCTGTTGCTGGTTCTTATGCTGGGCCTGTTTGCAGGTGCCGCACCTGGCACTGCATTGGTTGCTCACGCAGAGACAGTTGCTGTTTCAGAGGCCGCTGTACCGGCAGAAGGGGCTTCAGAAGATAACGGGATGTCATTTATAATGACTTTTTTTGGGGGAATTATGCTTCTGATTCTGTTTGTTGTCGTAGTCGTAGTGGCTTCCAGCATAAGTGCGGTAGGAGTATTTGATGTTCAAGAGGATTAATATCCGGCGGTAGAATGAGGATTTGTACTAATGAGGGCTTGTACTTTGGAAGTTTCTGGTACAGGTCCTTTTTTCTGCATTAATTAGGAAATCATTGGAATATAAGACTTATTCTTATGGCTAAGCGGATAGTGTTAAATTATTCTATTGACATCCGGGTCTGGTTTCTCTATAATATATGGTAATGAATACTACATGATAAGTTTCATGCCAGGAGGAAGGATAGAGATATGAGCTATAAAATCATTGGGGACAGCTGTCTGGATATTACGGCAGATTTAAAAAAAGATCCTCACTTTCAGATAATTCCCCTTATTTTACAAGTGGGAAATACTCAGGTTATCGATGATGAGACCTTTGATCAGAAAAGCTTTCTGGAGCTGGTGAAAAGCAGCAGTGAGTGTCCCAAAACAGCATGTCCGTCACCGGAGCTGTATAAAGAAGCTTATGAATGTGATGAGGATCAGATTTTTGTGATCACTTTGTCCGAGCATTTAAGCGGAAGCTATAACAGCGCTGTTCTGGGAAAAAAGCTTTACGAAGAAGAACATGGGAATGACGGGAAAAAGATCGCGGTTCTAGGTTCGGATTCGGCCTCTGCCGGACAGTTAAATATCGCTCTTTACGTCCAATCCCTTTGCCAGGCCTCCCTTCCATTTGAAGAGATCGAGGAGAAGGCAAGAACCTTTATCAAGAATATGAAAACCTATTTTGTCCTGGAAAGTCTGGACACTTTAAGAAAGAACGGCCGCCTTACAGGGCTTCAGGCCTTTTTTGCCACTGCCCTGAATATCAAACCGGTGATGGGCGCGGCTTCAGGCGTGATCATTAAGCTGGATCAGGCCAGGGGGATCAATAAGGCTCTGGCGCGCATGGTAGAGCTTGCCATCAAGGATGCAGGAGATACCAGGGATAAGGTTCTGGTCATTTCCCACTGCAACAACCGGCCGCGGGCGGAGCATGTAAGGCAGGAGATGTTAAAGCAGGCCAGGTTCAAGGATGTGATCATAGCAGAAACAGCAGGAGTTGCTACGGTATATGCCAATGACGGCGGAATCGTTATGACTCTTTAAAAAGTGTATAATAAATGCTTTACAAGTTTGGAAAAATATGTTAAGATGCACATAATAAAAGAACTGACTAGGTGCAACTGTAATGAATTGTGCAGGCATAACTGGTTATATTTATACTTTTGCTCAGGCAAGGTGTAAATATGACCAGTTTTTTACGTTATGGGAAAAGGAAAGTGTCGGAGACACTTTTTACAACCGGTTTTGGGAAGTTGGGGAAGTTTATGGTAGTGAAGCAGGTGTTGGGAAATAATATAATCAGTTCATGGGATTCCAATGGAAAGGAAATCCTTCTCATGGGAAAGGGAATCGGTTTTTCAGTAAAACCGGGAAGTCCCATCGATGAATCGAAGATATCAAAAATTTTCTTTTTAAAAACCCGGGAAATGAGCCAGTTTGCGGAGCTGGTATCAAAGCTTCCGGAAGCCCACATGCAATGTGCGGGCAGGATCATTTCTTATGCAAAAGAAAACCTGGGCAGAAAAATGAATGATAACATTTATATCACCCTCACCGACCATTTAAATTTTGCCATTGAAAGAAAAAAGCAGGGAATTGAATTTAAAAATGCGTTATTGTGGGAAATCAAAAAATTCTATCATCAGGAGTATCAGGTCGGACTGGAAGCCTTACAGATCATAAAGGACAGGCTTGGTGTTGAGTTGCCGGAGGATGAAGCCGGGTATATTGCGCTGCACATCGTAAATGCGGAACTGGATACGAACATGAAGGAGTCCAGTGAGATTCCCCAGATGATCCAGGATATTTTAAACATCGTCCGCTATCATTTCGGAGTTTCCCTTAATGAAGAAACCCTGTCCTATGAAAGATTTGTGACCCATTTAAAATTTTTCGTGCAGCGTGCTGTGAAAAAACGGTATTACGGGACAGAGGATCTGGAATTCTGCAACATGATCTACCGCCAGTACCAACCGGCATATCAGTGTGCCTTAAAGGTGAATACATATATGGAAAAGAAAATGAATTACCAGCTGACCGATGAAGAAATCATGTATCTGACTGTTCACATCAAAAGGATCATGCAGGAGCATGGAGAGGAAGAGAAATAAAAGGACGGAAATCATTCGGGAGAAGGCCAATCCTGGAATGTATTTATAAAAAGCTGCAAAGGTTTATGAAATCCGGATGAAAAGCTTTGCGGCAAAAAGTACAAGGAGGATAAGATATGGCAAGTAAATATGATGGATTAGCGAAAATTATTATCCAGAATGTAGGTGGGAAGTCCAATGTGATCAGTCTGACCCATTGTATCACCAGATTGCGTTTTAAATTAAAGGATGAGTCTAAGGCAAATACCGATGTGTTAAAGGGGACCGACGGAATCGTAACGGTTATGAGAAGCGGAGGCCAGTACCAGGTAGTCATAGGCAATCATGTGCCGGATGTCTATGCAGCCGTGTGTGAGGCCGGAGGCTTTGAAGGGGATTCCTCTGATTCGGAAGGGGAGAAACCGGACAAGCCGGGCTCCCTGTCAGCCATGCTGCTGGATACCCTTTCCGGCGTGTTCCAGCCCATTTTAAGCGTATTCTGTGCAACCGGGCTGATCAAAGGAATTCTGGCGATTCTTACCTTTACAAAGATCCTGTCTCCGGCAGACGGAACCTACCAGCTTCTTTTTGCGGTGGGCGACGGCTTCTTTTACTTCCTGCCGGTGATTCTTGGATATACGTCTGCAAGGAAGTTCGGGCTAAATCCCTTTACAGGCATTGCGCTGGGGTGCGCCCTGATTTATCCGAAGATCACGGCCCTCACATCAAATGAGGTGCAGAATGTCCTGTTTGCAGGGAGCATGTTTGAATCCAACGTTTATGCCACCTTTTTGAAGATACCGGTGATCATGCCAAAAGCGGGCTATCCGTCTTCCGTTGTTCCCATCGTGCTTTCAGTATATGCTGCGTCTAAAATCGAGAAGATGTGGAAAAGGATTGTTCCTGACGTCATAAAGAACTTCCTGGTTCCCACCCTGACGCTTCTGGTGGCCGCTCCCCTGACCTTTGTGGCTGTCGGCCCCATAGCCAATTCCATCGCAGCTGTCATCGGCTTTGCAACTCAGGCGGCCTATGATGCCAGCCCGGTTCTGGAAGGCCTGATTGTAGGCGCTTTCTGGCAGGTGCTCGTTATCTTTGGCCTGCATTGGGGACTGATACCCATCTATATCATGAATTTAAGCACCCAGGGATATGACAGCTTTATGCAGCCGTACTTTGCCGCTTCCTTTGCGCAGACGGCTGTGGTCATTGCCGTGCTCATAAGGACAAAGGACAAGAATTTAAAAGGCCTTTGTATTCCTGCAGCAATTTCCGGTTTCTTTGGAGTCACGGAGCCTGCTATTTACGGCGTGTCCCTTCCAAAAAAAATGCCGTTTATCATCTCCTGTATCGGAGCGGCCATAGGAGGAGCCATCATTGGACTTGGAAATGTAAAGAAATATTCCTCCGGCGCTTTGGGCATTTTCGGATTTGTGACCTTTATCAATCCGGCAAACAATGACACCTCCAGCATTCCCTGGGTAGCCGCAGGCGTGATCGTGGCTTCTGCCATCGCCTTTGTCATCTGTTTTTTATTGTACCGGGATGAAACAAAGGAAGAGGTCAAAAGCGGACAGCTTAAAGCATCAAACCCAGGAGTCAGAAAAATAACTCTCGCCAGCCCGTTAAAAGGAAAAGTCATGCAGCTGGACCAGATAGAGGATGCGGCCTTTTCCTCCGGAGCATTGGGACGGGGAGTGGCTGTTTTGCCGGAGGAAGGCGTTTTATATGCTCCGGCAGACGGAACAGTTACCGCTCTTTTCCCAACAGGCCATGCAATCGGAATGGTAAGTGAGGAAGGCGCGGAGGTGCTGATCCATGTGGGCATGGATACGGTGCGGCTGGAAGGAAAGGGATTTACCGTATTGACTGCAGTTGGAGACCACGTGAAGAAGGGGCAGGAGCTGCTGAGATTTGATGTGGAAGCCATCCGGGAGGCAGGGTATTCCCTGGTGACTCCTGTGCTGGTTTCCAATGCTGATACATTTACTGATGTGATCGCCACAGATGACGGAGAAGTTGATCCGGGAGATGCGTTGATTACAATATTATGAAAAGAATGTTTTTTAATCAGCCGGACGGGGCATTTCCGGAGCCGGACAGGCGGTAATAACAAACAGTACGTTTTATGAGAAGCTGAAAAACCAGTTTCTCATAGCTGTATCATAAAAAAGAAAGGATGGAAAATATGAGAGAAAACTTTTTGTGGGGAGGAGCCACTGCTGCAAACCAGTGCGAAGGCGGCTGGAAGGAAGGAAACCGGGGATTGGGGACCGTGGATGTGATCCCCTGGGGAGAAAACCGTTTTCCGGTTATGCGGGGAGATATGGATTACCGGCAGCTGTCTGAGGACTCTTATTATCCTTCCAGAGATGCTATTGACATGTACAGCCATTATAAGGAAGACATTGCCTTATTTGCAGAGATGGGATTTAAGTGTTACCGCTTTTCCTTTTCCTGGTCCCGCATTTTCCCTACCGGGGAGGAAGAAAAGCCCAATGAAGAGGGACTTAAGTTTTACGAAGATTTTATTGATGAGCTGTTAAAGTATGGGATCGAGCCGGTGGTGACCATCTGCCATTTTGATGTGCCCCTGGCCCTTGTTGAAAAATACGGTTCCTGGAAGAACAGGAAGGTCATTGATTGTTTTATGAGATATTGCGATGCCATTTTCCGCCGCTTCCGGGATAAGGTGACCTATTGGATCACATTTAATGAAATCAACATGCTTCTTCACCTGCCGTTTATGGGGGCGGGAATCCTGTTCTCCGAAGGAGAAGATGAAAAACAGGTGAAATACCAGGCTGCCCATAATGAGCTGGTGGCTTCTGCCATGGCAACAGGACTGGCCCACCGGATCAATCCGGATTTTAAAGTGGGCTGTATGCTTGCAGCAGGAAACTTTTATCCTTATAGCTGCAATCCGGAGGATGTCTGGGAAGGGTTAAAAAAGGACAGGGATAATTATTTCTTTATTGATGTGCAGGCCAGAGGGGAGTACCCGGCCTACGCCAGAAAAATGTTTGAACGGGAAGGGATAAAGCTTGAAACAGGGCCGGAAGACTATGAAATCCTGAAAGAAAATACGGTTGATTTTATTTCCTTCAGCTATTATTCATCCCGGTGCGCCAGCACATCGGAAGAGGTTGTTTTAAAATCCACATCAGGCAATGTCATGAAGAGCATTAAAAATCCTTATTTAAAGGCATCGGAGTGGGGGTGGCAGATCGATCCCCTTGGACTTAGGATCACCTTGAACACCTTGTATGACAGATATCAAAAGCCGTTGTTTATCGTGGAAAACGGCCTTGGTGCCGTGGACAAAGTGGAAGAGGACGGAAGTATTATTGATGATTACCGGATAAGCTATCTGGAAGAGCATATTAAGGCAATGATGGAAGCTGTGGATGAGGATGGAGTGGATTTATTAGGGTATACTCCCTGGGGCTGCATTGATCTGATCAGTGCATCAACCGGAGAGATGAAAAAAAGATACGGCTTTATTTATGTTGACAAGGACAACGAAGGAAAGGGATCTTTAAAGCGCAGCAGGAAAAAGTCCTTTAAATGGTATAAGCATGTGATCGAAACCAATGGCGCTGCTTTAAAGTAAGCACAGGCCGTAAAAGCAGCCTGGGAATCATGTAAGGAAAGAAGAATATGGGGAGAAAGCACCTTTTTGGGAAAAGACGGGGATATTTCACAGATATTCCGGACCCGGAAAGGTGCTTTTTATGGTGGCTGACAGGCCGGTTTTTATCTTTTAAAAGGGTGAAATCCCAGACCATGGGAAAAGGAAATAAGTTTAGGAAAAAGATAAAGCAGAAAAGTCTGCCTTATTAATAAAGAAAAATATATTTTTATTGAAAAAAGCAGAGGTAAAAGATATAATATATAAAAATACAGAATTTTGAGGTTCAAATGGAAAAAGAACAATTTTTATATAAAAAGATTTATGTGGATTTAAAAAATAAGATCCTCACTGGAGAACTGGCAGAAGGAGCATGCCTGCCTCAGACCGGTGAACTGGCGTCTGTATATGGAGTCAGCACCATCACCATTACCAATGCTTTAAATGCCCTGAGAATGGAAGGTTACTTAAACCGCATCAAAGGTAAGGGAAGCTTTGTACAGCTTCCGGCCGAAGAAACGGAGCAGTTTTCAGGCAGCTTTGACGGTGTATCCATAAAATATGAGGATAAGGAAGGGGATCGGATGCTGGGCCTGGTCCTGGAGCATGTATCCTCCTGCTTTGGCCTTGACATGATGTATGCAATGGATGCCATGGCGTCTGAGGCAGGCTACAAGCTGTGCGTCCGTTTTTCCTACGGCGAGAGGGAAAAGGAGACAGAAGAAATCGAGTTTTTAAAGGAGCTTGGTGTAAACGGGATCATCGTCATGCCCTGCCATGGACTTTATTATAACACGGCAATTTTAAAGCTTGTCATTGAAGAATTTCCCATGGTGCTGATCGATAAGAAAATGGAGGGCATTCCGGTTCCGTCTGTAAGGACGGATAATCACCTTGCCATGAAGGAGCTGGTGGAGCATCTGGTGCGCAAGGGAAATAAAAAGATCGGTTTTATAACATTTTCGGAAAACGATACTTCTTCCATTAAGGACAGAAGAAAGGGATTCTTAGAGGCCATAAAGGCTGCGGGGCTGGAAAATATGGCGGAATGCCGCCTGGAGGACTCCGAGAAAATCAAGATCTATTCAGACGATCTTGATACGGAGTACGGCGAAACCATCGGTCAGTACTTAAGTGAGAATCAGGATCTGGATGCGGTCATCTGTGCGGAATATGGAATTGCCAGGTGGGTTGGAGACCGGAAAGGAATAACCGTATGCTGTATTGACGAAGATTATTTATCACCTGGAGGCCCCCGTTTCACTCATATAAAGCAGGATGAAAAGAAAATTGCCTTTGAAGCCATCAGGATCCTGTTAAAGCAGGTGGAAAAGGATTCTTCATACAGCCAGATGGATTGTCTGGTCCCCGGCATATTTTGTGAGTATTAAAACATATATTTGTTCCTTTCATATCATTGGAGCGCAGAATAATATTTATGATTGTTCTGCGCTTCTTTTTTTGTTTTAGTAATTATATATAAAAAATTTTGATAAAATATGTGATTTAATAACAAAATACCGATATACAGTTGAAAATAAAAACGGTATATGATATTATAAATGCACAAAACATATATTTTAATTAAAATATATGTAAAAGTTGTGTAAATATGATTTACAAAATCAAAAACATAATATAATATGATTTTGTAAGCCAAATGAGTTTCGGATCGAAAGGAGAAAGAAATGAAAAAAAGAAGAGTCATGTCACTGCTTGCTGCGGCCCTTATGGTGTGCTCCATAAGCGCCTGCGGAAATCAGGAAAGCGCCAGCACAAAGGAAAGTCAGACGGAAAAAAGCCAGACAGAAGAGGGTAAGACAGAAGAAGGCAAGACAGAGGCAGCCGGACAGGCGGATAAAGGAGCGGGGGGCACCGTAAGAATCATGTCAGCCAATACGGGAGGCAAGGATGAGGAAGAGATGAAGCTCTTTGCAGAGGCTCTTTCCCAGGCTACAGGCCTTACTGTGGAAATTGAAAAGCCTGCGTCAGATTATGATAAAGTTCTGATGCAGAAATTAAGCGGCGGCGAAACCTATGATTTGATCTATGTCACTGCAAGTCAGTATGCCAATCTGGTGGATCAGGGAGCCTTGATGGATATTACGGACCGGGTGAAAGGTTCGGAGATCCTTACGGGCAATGTGGATCCTGAGGAGTGGGAGGATATTACCATTGACGGAAAGGTCTACGCAGGCTTTAACAAAAAGGAGATCCATCGGGTAGTTGCCCTTAACAACACCCTTCTTAAAAAGGCCGGGATCGATTATAAGAATATCGAACCCACCATGGACGGATATTATGATGTGATGAAGAAGCTGAAGGACAATAACCAGGCCCCGGATTTTTACCCATTTGATTCCATTTTATCAGAGACCTGGGACTTACAGCCCTGGATGGCAGCAGTAGGCTTAAAGGATGGAGTGGTTCTGGACGACTCAGGAAAAAAATATGCGCCCTATGCAGAGGATGAAGCCGCGCCAGTATGGGAATGGTTTAAAAAGCTGTATGATGACGGTCTGATGGATCCTTCCTCCTTTGTTGATAAAACAAAGGATATGAGAGCCAAAATGGGAGCTTCCTCACAAAAGACAGCTGTGACAGCCGACTGGACGGCATGGGTAGGTTTACATAATGCAAATGCCAAGGCAGCGGGAATTTCTCCTGAGGATTATGAAATCGTTTCTCTTCCCGGCCTTAAGACTCCTGACGGAAGCTATATGCTGGTCAAAGGAAACGCCAGTTTGTTTGCAGTTCCGGCCAATGCAAAAAATCCTGACGGAGCCTTAAAGATTCTGGAGTATTTTGCCACACAGGAAGGAGGAAACCTTCTCTCAACCGGAATTTTAGGCCATGATTATACCGGTACAGAGGGCAAGTATGAATTAACGGAGACAGGCGCACAGCACGGCAATGACCACGGCGCTCCATTCCCGATTTATAAGGATTTCAAGCCGATTTTCGGATTCAATCCGGGAGTGGAGGAAGCATTAAGCTACAGCGGTTACGCAACCATTGACATGATCATCCCAAATGAAGCAGATTATAAGGAGATCGTAGGCAAATGGGGAATCAAGATCATCAAGGGAGAAGTTTCCACCGCTGATGGACTCAGCGGCATGAGAAAAGAGCTTGTTGACCGGAAGGTGACCGACCGGTAAGCACAATTCCCAGAATAGACAGGAGGCATCGGTTTGAAAGGACAGCTTAAGAAAAAGATATTGAGGTATAAGGAGATCTATCTGCTGCTGGTACCCGTTCTCATTTACTTTCTTGTATTTTCCTACTATCCGCTGGTACTGGGAATCTTAAAAAGCTTTCAGAAGGTTAAGCTTCTGGGAGGTTATGAGCTGGTAGGATTTCGCAATTACTTGGAGATTTTCGGAGACAGGCAGTACAGGCAGGCCTTTGTCAACAGCCTTGCAGTGGGAGGAGGAACCTTTGTTTTACAGTTTGTCTGGGGACTTTTGATCGCTGTATTGCTGAATGAGGTCAGGAAAAAGGCACCAAGATCCCTGTTCCAGACAGTTACTTACATACCCTACCTTCTGTCCTGGTCTGTGGTGGGCGGTTTGTGGATCTCCATTTTATCACCTGCTGGCATGGTAAACGGCATTATGAGGGCTGTTTTGGGAAACAGTTATTCTCCCCTGGTATTTATGGCGGAGGGGCGTTATGCCAGAACTATCATGATTTTTACAGGTGCTTGGAAAGGGGCCGGCTATTTTGCGGCCCTATTCCTGGCCGCCATGATTGGGATCGATTCGGCTCTGTATGAATCCGCAAGAATGGATGGGGCCACAAGGATCAGACAGATCCGCTATATCACTCTGCCGGTCATCGTTCCCACCATGAAGGTGGTGGCGGTGCTGTCGGTAATGGGGATTCTGAGAAATTTTGACCAGATTTTTGTTATGATGAATGCCTCCATCAGTGATAAGGTGAAAAACCTTCTGGTTCTGATCTATGAACAGGGCATTATCCAGTTTAATGTGGGAACTGCTACAGCGGCTGCTACCGTGGTTTTGATCGCTACTCTGCTGATCACCTCGGCAGTCAGAAAAGTGCTGAAATATGATGAAATTTATTCCTGATGGAAAGGGCAAAGATATGAAAGATAATCTAGGTAAAAACGGTTTGACGGGTTTCTGGAGAGCGCTTTTTTTGTTTTTGACAGCGGTCATTTTTCTTACCATGTTTCTTCCCATGTGGAATGTATTTGTGGTGTCAACCTCAACGGCTCTTGACTCCTCGCAAAGCGGGATCAAGCTGTGGTGGTCAAAATTCAGTGTGGAAGGCTTTTTTTATGTATTCCGGGTGGCCAAAATGGGAAGGCCGTTTCTCAATTCCCTTTTTATAACCACCACAGGCACGGTGATCCAGGTCCTTTTATCAGCTCTTGCAGGCTATGTTCTGATACAAAAGAGCCTTCCTTTTAAAAATTTTATTTCTTCGTTCATCATGCTCACCATGATGGTGCCCGGAGACTTGACCCTGATATCTGTTTACCAGTTAAATAAGCAGCTGTCATTGTTAAATACTTATCAGGGACTTGTTTTAAACGGGCTGGTGTCAGGCTTCAGCATCATGATGATGAGGAATTACTTTGAAACGGTCCCTTATTCCCTTGCAGAGTCAGCCAGAATGGATGGGGCAGGGGAATTGAAGATTTTCGGAAGCATATACATGCCTATATCCCTGCCGGGATTTGCAACCGTGTTTTTTATGGAATATGTAGCCAGATGGAATTCCATCATGCTCCCGGCAACCCTGATCACTGATGAGAAAAAGTATACCCTTCCTCTGATGCTGAAACAGATGATCATGTCCGTAGATTCTACCTCCGGAACGGCTGCAACTCCGGATAATGCCATTATGGCGGCAATCGTGATTTCCACCATACCGCTGCTGATCATTTATGTTTTTGCCCAGAAATTCCTGATGGAAGGGATCAACATGGGAGCCGTTAAGGGCTGATGGAGGATTGACATGAAGGAAAAAACAATTACATTTCAAAGGGTTGCTGCAAAAGAGGAAGAAGGGCTGTATATAAAAATCCCCTTTTCCGTACCGGATATGGTTGCTTCCATGGAGGTATCATACGAATACGGCCGGAAGGAAAACATCATAGATTTCGGCCTGTTAAATGAAAAGGGAGAATTGATCGGCTGGTCCGGCTCCAACCGAAACCGGGTCGTCATCTCTGATCACAGGAGCACAGATGGGTTTGCATCGGTTCCTGTAAAACAGGGAGAGTGGAGCATACTTCTGGGAGCCTATAAGGTAGAGGAACAGGGGGCGGCAATTACATATAAGGTCACTTACCAATGGAAAGACCTCCGTCTGCTTAAAGGAGATACTCACTTACATTCCTGCGGCTCCGATGGAAACATGACTCCTGAGGAACTGGCCCTTGCTGCTGAAAGAGAAGAGCTGGATTTTCTGTTTGTTACGGATCATAATAACTATGCACATAATGATCATCTGCGCTCTACAGAACAGGTGACCATGATACCGGGGGTGGAATGGACCCATTATAAAGGCCATATGGGAATGCTGGGAAGGAAACGCCCGTTTAAAAGTTTTATTTCAAATTCTTTGGAAAAAACAGTGGAAATCCTGGAGGAAGCAAGGGGAAACGGAGCCTTTACGGTAATAAACCACCCCTTCTGCCCATGGTGCGGCTGGAAATGGGGAATGGAGGAAATTCCGTTTGACGGGGTGGAAGTATGGAATGGAGGCCTGGAACCGGAAAGCAACCAGAAATGCTTAAACTGGTGGGATGAAAGGCTGAAGGAAGGAAAAAGGATCCCAATAACAGGAGGCAGTGATTTCCATAAATATGAGCCGGGAAGGATGCCTGCCTCTCCCTGTACCTGTGTGTACGCGCTGTCAAATTCCGCTGAGGACATATTGGAAGGACTTAAAAAGGGACATTCCTTTCTTACCTTATCACCGGAAGGCCCCATGATGGATACCTGGGCAGGAGAGAGTCTTATTGGGGATGAGATCCCTAAAGGGACTGAAATAAGGTTTACCTTCCGGAATTTAATAAAGGGCGATACCCTTTTCCTGGTTTCCCAGGACAACAGAGAGGAGATCCTCTGTGAATCAGACCATCTTTCTATTGAAAGAATCCCAGGAGAGCCGGGATATCTTCGGGCGGAGATCAGGCGGAACCTTTTTAAAGGACGCCTTAATATTCCGGTGCTCCTTTCTAATCCTTACTATATAACAGGTGAAAAAAATGACAAAGAATGAATCAATGACTAATACAACAATTAAGAATGTCCACGTGGTTTTTATGACACATTTTGATATGGGATTTACGGATCTGGCGGACCGTGTCCTTTCCAATTATATTCACGATTTTATTCCTGAAGCCATTGGGCTTGCCATGGACTTAAACCGGGATGGAAGGAAACGGTTTGTCTGGACCCTGGGGGCATTTTTAATTGACAGGTACTTAAAAAAGGCCGGAAAGGCGGAGGCACAGAGGCTGAAGGATGCCGTGGAAAGAGGAGACATCTGCTGGCATGGAATGGCTTTTACCACTCACGCGGAACTGATGGATACTGATCTGATGGATTTTAACTTAACATATTCAGACATGCTGGACCGGCAGTTTGGGAAAAAGACCATTGCCGCAAAGCTGACCGACGTACCGGGCCATACGAAGGCCATGGTACCGGCCATGGCCTGCCATGGAAAACAGTATTTACATATCGGAGTAAACCCCTCATCCATGAATCCGATGGTTCCTAAAAGCTTTGTGTGGCAGTCAGCAGGCAGTGAAATCCTTGTTCAGTATTCCTCTGTTTATGGCTCTGCCTGTTATGTGAATGGAATGGAGGATGTTCTGGAGTTTGTTTTTCTGGGGGACAATCTGGGCATTCCCACCAGGGAAGAAGTTTTAATGCAATTGGAGGCGTTGGAAGAGAAGTATCCCGGCGCCAGGGTGGAGGCCTCCACATTAGATGCCTATGCCCAAAAGCTTTGGGAAAGAAAAGAAGAGCTTCCGGTGATAAAGGAGGAAATCGGGGATACCTGGATTCACGGCATAGCCTCGGATCCGGTCAAAGTCAGGGGACTCAGACGGCTTATGGGCCTTAAGGATCAGTGGAAAAAACAAGGGAAATTTGCTCCTGAAAAGCCGGAGTTTCAAGGTTTTATGGAAAACCTGCTGATGGTATGCGAGCATACCTGGGGGCTTGATTATAAAAAACATTTGTTTGATTTTGAAAACTGGAAAAAGGAAGACTTTAAGAGAGCAAGAAAAGAAAACCATGTGACAGAGGCCATGTTTACAGAAAGAAATGCAGCCCTTTTACATGCCATATACATGGAAAGGGGGGTGGATCATTTAGAAAGCACCTATGAACGGTATGAAAGCTCCTATGAGGAACAGAGGGAGTACTTAAATGAAGCAGTCCGTCTGCTTCCGGAGGAGCTTAAAGAGGAAGCAGGGCAGGCGCTTATATGGAATCCCATGCCAGGGGAGAAGATATGGGAAGAGGGGGAGGCGGTCCATCCCTTTGAGATCATTTCCATACAGAACTGGAAAGCGGCATTTGACGGAAGCGGCACTGTGATTTATCTGGAAAAGGACGGAAAGGTCTGGATCCAGTCAGGCTGCTTTGGCCGCTTTTCTTATGAAACCTATGGGGCCTTGGATACGGTATCGGAATTTTATGAGTACAACCACGCATTTAAGGAAAATATGACCTGGTCGGAAGCAGATTTTTCCAAACCCGGACTGGAAACCGTGGAGGGACTTTCCAACAGGAATTATCCCTTTGGGGTGCGGGATATGAGAAAATCCGGTTCCCTGGTGAGGATCCGCCTGGCAGGAAATCCGGGAGCAGTGAAAGAATATGGCTGCCCGGAAGGAGCATGGATCACCTACACCTTTGGAACTGAGCTTTTATGTGATCTTTCATGGGAAAATAAGGAGGCAAATAAAATGCCCGAAGCTCTTTGGTTTGATGCCAATATTGATGTGGAAAACCCATGCCTTTGGAAAATGAAGATCATGGATCAGGAAATCTCTCCTCTGGAAGTGGTAAAGGGAGGAAACCGCAGGCAGCATTGTGCGGAAAAACTGGTCTATGACGGGGCGGATGGAACCATAGAAATATGGAATCCCGATTCTCCCCTGGTGAGTGCGGGAGGCAGGAGGCTGTATGGCGGCTGTCTGGAACTTCCTGATATGAACAAGGGTTTTTCCTTCTGTCTGTTTAACAATAAATGGGGAACAAATTTTTCCATGTGGTGCCAGGATGATTGTTGCTTCCGGTATATCCTTAGCTTTCATAATAAGTAAAGCAGAATGTTTGACAAATCCACAGAACCAGTGTAAGATAAAAAAATGGAAATAAAACCCACAGAAGCATAAAGGAAAAGTTATGGAAAACCTTATGATACTGTGGAAAAAGTAATGAAAAATGTAGAATCATGTGGAAATTGTCAACAATCAGGAGGAATACATGAAGAAAAACAATGGGCTGATGAAAATTCTGATTTTCTTTCCCCTATTGCTGTTTGTTTTACTTGTTGGGTGGATTGGAGTAAGTGAATGGAAGGAAAAACAGGGGGAAAAGATGCCTGCAGCAGAAGCTGTTTCCAGTGAAAGCCTTACCCAGTCAGAGCCTGAACCATCACAGGAAACAGGAGTACTGACCCTGGAGAACACCCAGTCTCAGGAGGAGGCCTCTCCAACCCAGGAAGAAGGATCACAAAAACCAGCCGCTCAACTGCTTTTTGCAGGGGATATATTACTATCCAGTCATGTGACCACTGCATATGATAATGCAGGAAGCATAAATGGAGTATTGGATGAGGGATATCAAGGCGAAATCAGCGGTGCGGATATTTTTATGGCCAACCAGGAATTTCCTTTCAGCGACAGGGGCTCTGCTGCGCCGGACAAGCAGTTTACATTTCGCCTGACCCCTTCCAGGGTTTCCATGATGAATGAGATCGGAGTTGACATCGTGACCCTGGCGAATAATCATTCCCTTGATTATGGGACCGATGCCCTCGTGGACACCTGTACGGCCCTGGATGGAGCCGGTATTAAGTATGTGGGAGCAGGCCCTGATATGAACCGGGCCAGACAGCTTGAAACCATGGAGGTAAACGGAAAAACCATAGGTTTTCTGGGGGCATCAAGGGTTTATCCCGATGCCAATTGGGTGGCGAACAGCAAAAAGCCAGGCATGGTAAGCGGCTATGACCCGACCATTCTTTTAGAAGAAGTAAATAAGGCAAAGGAAAGCTGCGATTATGTGGTGGTATACGTTCACTGGGGAGTGGAGCGGGATGAGAAACCTCAGGAATACCAAAGGGTCCTGGGGAAGAAGATCATTGATGCGGGGGCAGACTTAGTGATCGGAAGCCATCCTCATGTTCTTCAGGGAATTGAATACTACAATGGCAAGCCTATTTGTTACAGCCTTGGCAATTTCATTTTTGGAAGCAGCATCCCGAAAACAGCTCTTTTACGGGCTAACGTGGATTTTGATCAGGGAACCACCACATTGTCACTGGTTCCGGGAACCTCAAAAGCAGGATATACCAGAATGCTGAACCAGGAAGATGATATCCAGGGATTTTACCAGTATTTCCAGGGCATATCCTTTGGGGTGTCTGTGGATGAAAACGGTGTGGTTCACAATAACGGCAATTAAAATCATAAAAAAACTTACACGAGGTATCTGTCGCCCTGGCAGATGCCTCGTTCTTTCAGCCGCTTCGCCAGAGTGCCCAGAACCAGCTTTTTATTGCCGCTCCATAAAGGCGCGAGGAGCAGCTTTTTCGGCCCGTCTCCGCTGATCCGGTGAATGACAACCTGAGGCGGGAGCAGGGCGATGCAGTCGATCACCAGATCCACGTATTCTTCCAAAGTGCAGACAGGAACCAGCCCCTTTTCGTATTCTTCGGCCAGATCGGTCCCTTTTAACACATGAAGAAGCTGAAGCTTGATCCCGTCGATCCCTTGTTCCCCCAGATGGCCCAGATAATCCACGGTTTCCATGGCCATTTCCCTGGTTTCACCTGGAAGGCCTAAAATTACATGAGCGATGACCGTTAACCCGGCTTCCTTTAAATCCTGGTAAGCCTTGAGAAAAGCAGGAAGGGCATATCCCCTTCTGATATAATCTGCTGTGGATTCGTGGATGGTTTGAAGTCCCAGCTCCACCCACACAGGCTTTATTTGGTTTAGTTTTTTTAACAGATGAAGAACAGGAGGAGGAAGGCAGTCAGGGCGGGTGGCAATGGAAAGGACCGCTATATCCGGATGGAAGATGGCCTGGGTGAACAGCTCTTCCAGATAGGGCAGAGGAGCGTAGGTGTTGGTATAGGATTGAAAATAGGCGATGAAGCGGGCGGATTCCGGCTTTATTTTTCCAGCGATTCTTTGACGGGCGGACTCGATCTGGCGGCTTACAGAAAAGTGGGATGCCAGGGATTCGGCAAAGTCTCCGGACCCGCCGCTGCTGCAGAAGATACAGCCCCTGGTTCCCAATGTTCCATCCCGGTTAGGACAGGTCATGCCTCCGTCAAGAGCCAGTTTATAGACCTTTTGGCCATACTGCTTTTTTAATTCAAAATCCAGAGAATGGTAAGGTTTGTCGTTCCAAAACATGGTTTCCTCTTTTCTGCCCACGCTTTTTGGGCATAAAGGTATGCCCGCAGGGTGTTTCCTCTTTTCTGCCCACGCTTTTTGGGCATAAAGGTATGCCCGCAGGGTGTTTCCTCTTTTCTGCCCACGCTTTTTGGGCATAAAGGTATGCCCGCAGGGTGTTTTTGCCGCGGTTTTTATGATTGTTTCATTATACGGGACCCTGGGATGAGCTGTCAAATTATTTTATAGGTTTTCATAAAATATTATATTGTGAAATCTTTGGCATCTATGATATACTCGTAGCAATGACAATACTTTGTCAATCAATGGGGGAATACCTTTTTGGTATACCTGATAAACTGGGTAGGCCCTGCCCGGAGAGTGTGGGCGGTAAATCGGAAAAGGAGAGCAAACAACATGAAAGTAAGCGATACAATTCAGATGCTTGAGTCTAAAGAGTCAGAAAAGCTTATGACCGCTTTATATGGAGAAGATGCGGTCAGGGAGAACATTGAACGTTATCAGAGCCTTGTGAGGAACTTCCAGAAGAAATTTCCGGAGGATGATGTGATGCTGTTTTCCGCACCGGGGCGTACGGAGATCAGCGGAAACCATACGGATCATAACCATGGAAAGGTCCTGGCCGGAAGCATTAATTTAGACTGTGTGGGTGCAGCTGCGAAAAACAACAGCAGTAAAGTAAATATTATCAGTGAGACCTATAACCAGAGTTTTGTAATCGACTTAGATGATTTGGCTCCAAGCGATAAGAAGGCAGGAACCATTGATCTGGTAAAAGGGCTATTAAAAGGCTTTTTGGAAGCCGGATATGAAATCGGCGGTTTTAATGCCTGCATTACCAGCAATGTCATCAGCGCGGCAGGCGTCAGCTCCTCCGCTTCTTTTGAAATGCTGCTTTGCTCTATTTTAAATACATTTTTCAACAACAGCGCCATGGATACCGTGGCTTATGCCCATATTGGCAGGTTCTCTGAAAACGTATACTGGGACAAGGCTTCCGGTCTTTTGGACCAGATGGCATGTGCTGTGGGCGGACTGATCACCATTGATTTTAAGGATCCGGCTTCTCCTGTTGTGGAAAGAATTGATTTTGATTTCGGTTCCCAAAACCACAGCCTTATCATTGTCAACACTGGAAAGGGTCATGCAGATTTAAGTGCAGATTATTCCTCTGTCCCGGCGGAAATGAAAAAGGTTGCTGAATTCTTTGGAAAAGAGGTTTGTGCCGAGATCACGGAAAAGGATGTGATTGACAACCTACAGGAAATCAGGGATTTTGCCGGTGACCGTTCCGTACTTCGCGCCCTTCATTTCTTTGAAGAGAATAAGCGTGTGGAGGCAGAGGTGGCTGCTTTAAAGGAAAACCGGTTTGAGGATTTTTTGAAAAATATCACGGAATCCGGTAATTCTTCCTGGAAATGGCTTCAAAACTGCTTTACCAATACCAGCTTCCAGGAGCAGGGAATTACCGTTGCCCTGGCCCTTACGGAGCTTTTCCTGGCAGAAAAGAAGACAGGTGCATGCAGGATACATGGAGGCGGATTTGCCGGTGTTATCATGACCTTGCTGCCCAATGAGCTGGTGGAAGAATATGTTTCCTACATTGAGAAAGCTATGGGAGAGGGCAATGCTTACCGGATGAGCATCAGGCCTTACGGAGCCATCTGTTTCAACGAGGTAATGAAACAATAATAATTGTAAATTCTGCCCCAATGGAGTAAAATAGAAGTAACAAAAAGTTAGAATACAACGTGTGGCAGAAGGAGGCGGGGATTTATGAAAGAAAAGAAAAATCTGGTCATCACCATAGGAAGGCAATACGGCAGCGGCGGCCGAATCGTGGGAAAAGCCCTTGCAGAAGAGCTGGGAATCCATTTTTATGATGAAGAGATTCTGACCATAACATCAGAACAAAGCGCGGTAGGAGAGGTATTTTTCCGCCTGGCGGATGAAAAGGCAGGAAGCAATCTGCTTTACAAGATCGTAAGCGGTTTAAAACCTCAGCTTGGAAAACCCTCTACGGATGCGGATATCGTGAAGCCGGAGAATTTATTCCGGTTCCAGTCCCAGGTCATTAAGGAGCTTGCATCAGAGGAGTCCTGCATCATTGCCGGACGGTGCGCAGATTACATCTTGGGCCGTGAGAAAGAAGCGTTCCCAGGCCTGGTAAAAATTTTTGTTTATGCAGATACGGAAACCCTTATCAGACGCACCATGGAAGTGGATAAGGTTGATGAGAAGGAAGCCACAAAGCGCGTAAAAAGGATTAACCGGGAACGGAAGGAGTACTACCGCTATTATACCGGCGGCAGCTGGGAGGATTGGAACAATTATGATCTGATCATCAATACCAGCTGCATTGATTTGGAACAGACGGCGAAGCTGATCAAGGATTATATTAAGCTTAGAGGGATTGAGCTTTAAGGAAAAGTATGGAACGGCGGTTTTGATTGAAATTTCAAAACCGCCGTTCCTTATTTGATGATTGAATTTATATGAGAAGAGGACGTGTCTGTCAGGTCTTCTTTCAGCATTCCACGGATTATTCCGGTACCAGCGCTGACAGAGCGCTGTCTAAGTCGTTCTTAAAATAAATTAAATTTCCCTTGTTGCACTCATAAATAAAATCCTTTAAACTCTTGCTGGTATACTGTGAGAAATCCCCTACGACCCCAAGCTTGAAGCTGTAGTTTGAAAATTTCTGCAGGATTTCCCCGGCTATCCCTGTCTTAAGATCAAAGAAACTTTCATCAAGGCTTTCTTTATATAAGATCATCCCAATGCAGTTATATTGATATCCGGCCGAAGACATGATATCAAGGATACTTTGAACATCAGCTATCTTATTGCCCTTATCAACAACAGCGATATTTTGATTCCTGATAGTTTTTATATTCATTTGATTCCTTCTTTCTTAAAAAGTAAAGCTGCCATATCCGGTACATATGCCATTGCCCTGTAAAATATGGATTTCCACTGTCAGGGCAAAGGGATAAGAATGCAGCCGTTTTTTGTGCCGTTGATTGTAACGTTCCTATAAAAGATGATCCTGTCTGATAGTTTCTGTTAATTCCATAATTAATTCAATGATTGCCTGGGCGAACAGAATATTCCCCCATATGGTCACACGTACCTTGCTTTCTGATTCCAAAAACTGTGCGTGCATGGTGGGATGGCCATATTCCGGGAGGTTGGTATTTAGCGCGGCAGTGACAGTATTCATGATGCGGATGGCATCCTCCATTCCTTCCACATCAATATCCATCACAGAAGACACTTTTATCTCATTGCTGGATTGTGTCCCGGTATCTGTGTTTTCCTTTCTGATTGATAGTTTTGTACTTTCCATAAAAACGCTTAAGTCATGTCCGGTCACCCTCCAGCTTTTTCCGATTTTTCCTGCACGCAGCTTACCTTCCCTGATGTAACGCTGGATTGTTTTAGGATGGATATTTAACATTTCTGATATCTGGTCTACGGAATAATATTTTTCCTGCATATTATTTACTCCTTAATATTCCTTATTGTATTTTATATAGGTAATAATAGGTTATAATTAGTAATATGTCAAGATATTTGTTTTAAATGGTTTTTATTGCATAAATAAAATCTGGCCTTTCTGTATTATAAGACCTCACATATGCAAAACAGCAGCTATGGCAGAGGCTGCCGATGAGAATAAGAAAAATCAAGCAGGAAGAGTTGGTTACCTCCTCCTGCTTGATAAAGAAATGCAGAATAGAAAACAAAATGCAGATGTTTCTTTCTCCAAATAGCTAAATAAATAAGTTCACATTAGATTCCTCCGCATCGCCCAGATAAGCGCCTACGCCTCCAAGCTCCACGCCTTCGATCAATTCCTCCGGCCGGATGCCCATGACATCCATGCTCATGGTGCAGGCCACGATCTTTACTCCGGACTTCATGGCTTTTTGAATCAGAGTTTCCAAGGAATCTACATGCTTGTCATTCATGATTTTTTTCATCATGGCGGTTCCCATGCCGCCCATATTCATCTTTGAAAGTTTTAATTTTTTGCTGCCCCTGGGAAGCATGGCTCCGAACATGGATTCCATCAGTGACTTGCGGACCGGCTGTTTTTCTTCCTTTCTTAGTGCCGTGAGTCCCCAGAAGGTGAAAAACATGGTAACAGGTCTGCCCATGGCTGCAGCGCCATTGGCAATGATAAAGCTTGCCAGGACCTTATCAAGATCACCGGAAAAGACGATAAGTGTCTTTCCTTCAGCCGTTTCCTTTATTACAGGGGAGACCGGGCTGCCTTTCTTTACTAAAGCGACGTAATCATTACCCCGGTGTTCGCAGGCCATCAGCTCATTTCCTGTACGCCTGCACCATGCGCCGATGTCCCGGGAAAAGCCTGGGTCAGAGGCGGATACCTCCATGACTGATCCATGGGGCATTTCCTTCATGGTTTCAAACACCTTCATAATGGGACCAGGGCACTGCATGCCGCTGCAGTCTAGGCGCATGGCCAGAGTAGGGATATTTTTAGTCTCCATCTGACCGCTGTCTGAATAAACGGCTTGCTGGGAAGGCTGAATTCCATCGGCCGTATAATGGGTCGACTGATAGAACCTGGCACCGCCGGGATAAAGCTTAACATTACGAAATCCGTTGTGCATCAGGATGCGGGCGGCATTGTAAGCCCGGACCCCAATGGCGCAGAAGACAATGGTTTTTCTGGAAGGATCAAGGCCCTTTAAACGGCTTCTTAACTGTCCAAGGGGTATGTGTGTTGCATTTGGCAGGGAAAAGGCCATTAGCTCTGCATCCTCTCTTACATCAAGGAGAACCGCATCCGGGCTTTGCTCCACTTCATCCCAGGATGTAAATGCAACCTTTCCTGTAAGCAGGTTTTCAGCCACAAATCCTGCCATGTTGACCGGATCCTTTGCGGAGGAGAAGGGTGGGGCATAAGCAAGCTCCAGACTCTTTAAGTCAGGGATTCCTGCACCAAGGCGGATGGCCACTGCCAGGGTATCGATCCGTTTGTCAACTCCGTCCAGGCCCACGATCTGTGCTCCGAAAATCTTTTTTCCGTCAGTGGAAAAAAGAAGCTTCAGGGTTATGGGCACTGCTCCCGGATAATAGCCTGCATGGGAATTCTGGGTGATGATGATGGTTTCATAATCCCTTCCCTTTTGGAGGCCTTTCTTGATCAATGCCTTTTCATTTGCGCCGGTAGAAGCCACAGCTAAATCAAATACCTTTGCAACGGACGTTCCCTGGGTTTTCTTGTAGGTTTCCTGCGCCCCTGCAATATTATTGGCTGCTATTCGCCCTTGTTTGTTGGCAGGACCTGCAAGTGGGATCATTGCAGGTTCCCCGAATATAAGATCATCCACCTGAATCACATCGCCTACGGCATAGATATCCGGATCCGAGGTTTTTAAATAATCATCAACTACAATGCCTCCCCGCTCATTGACGGAAAGACCGGCTGCCTTTGCCAGTTCACTGTTGGGACGGACGCCGATAGAGAGGATGACAAGTTCTGCAGAAAGAGTTTTACCGCTTTTTAAAGTGATGGCCACAGATCCATCCTGATCTTCAAACCCGGCGACACCATCGCCCAAATGAAGGTCCACGCCATTTTGCAGGATGTGCTCATGAAGGAGCTGGGCCATCTCGTAGTCCACAGGTGTCATAACCTGATCAAGCATTTCAATGAGAGAAACGGAAAGTCCTGCATGGCGGAGGTTTTCAGCCATTTCAAGTCCGATAAAGCCCCCTCCGATGACAGCCGCTGTTTTGATTTTGCTTTCTTTAATAAGAGCCCGGATCCGGTCGGTGTCAGGAACCGTCCATAGAGTCTGGATCCGGGAAGATCCAATTCCCGGAATGGGCGGGCGGACCGGTGAGGAACCGGTGGAAATAACTAAGGTATCATAGGTTTCTTCATAAACTTCTCCGGTGTCCAGCCGTCTGACTGTGATTTTTTTATTCTCCCGGTCAATGGAGGAAACTTCGTTTTTTACCCTGACATCAATGCCATACTTTTGTTTCATGGCTTCCGGCGTTTGCAGCAGTAATGCATCCCTGGATTTGATCACGTCGCCTACGTGATAGGGGAGGCCGCAGTTGGCGTAGGAAATATATTCTCCCCGCTCCAGCATGATGATAGTTGCTTCTTCATCAAGTCTGCGCAGCCTGGCGGCACAGCTGGCTCCTCCGGCCACTCCGCCGATAATCACAATTTTTTTCATAATATACCTCCTGCTATATTTTTAAATAACCAATGGTCATATGTTGTTTCATTCAGTATAAATAAAAATTGAATAAATGTCTGTGATTGAGTCACATAAAAACCGCTGATCCATGAAAAAGATATATATTTGTTCCATTTGTAATATGGAACAGGAGCATCCACAGATTAATTTAATTTTGTACAATTAAATTTTACAATACTCTTGACAAATGGTCAATCAGGTATTATGATAAAGCTAGTTTTAGGAAATTAAATTTTGCACAATACAATAGTAAATAAGGAGGTATATGAGATGTCTGTTTATGATTTTACAGTTAAGGAAATGGATGGCTCGGAAAGAAGCTTATCCGATTATGCAGGCAAGGTGTTACTGATCGTTAATACGGCCACGGTTTGCGGGTTTACTCCCCAGTACACAGATCTTCAGGCCATGTATGATGAATACGCAGGCAAAGGGTTTGAGATCCTTGATTTTCCCTGCAACCAGTTTGGAAACCAGGCTCCTGGCGACAATGAAGAAATTCATTCCTTTTGTACCGGACGCTTTGGAGTTACCTTCCCTCAATTTGCAAAGATCGATGTAAATGGGGAGAACGCCATTCCTCTGTACCGTTACCTGGTGAATGAAAAGGGCTTTGAAGGCTTTGATCGGGGACATGCGCTGACATCACGTCTGGAGCAGAAATTTGAAGAACTTAATCCCAATTATAAAAACGAACCGGATATTAAATGGAATTTCACCAAGTTCCTTGTGGATCGTCAGGGAAATGTGGTCAGGCGTTTTGAACCAACCGCTGATATGAAGCTTGTAGAAGAAAATGTAAAGAATTTATTGTGAAAAAACGAACAGGGAACAATGATGGGAGAAGGGAGAGAAACCATGGACTATGAGAAATTAAAGCTGGAAAACCAGCTTTGCTTTCCTCTTTATGCCTGCTCCCGTGAGATCATCAGAATGTATAAGCCATTTCTTGATGAAATCGGGCTGACTTATACCCAATATATCGCCATGATGGTAATGTGGGAGAGAAAGCAGGTCACCGTTAAGAAAATGGGAGAGCTTTTGTATCTGGACAGCGGTACCCTGACGCCTCTGCTAAAAAAGATGGAGGCGGCGGGATTGCTGAGCCGGAGCCGTGCAAAGGAGGATGAGAGAAGCGTGATCGTCACGCTGACGGAAAAGGGAGAGCGGCTAAAGGACCAGGCTGCAACCATCCCTGACCGGATGTTCCAGTGTATTCCTGTGAATGAAAAGGAGTTTAAGGATTTGTACCGGCTGCTGTATCAGATTCTAGGCCAGAACAGTCATAATCAGGAAAAGTAATATATAGTAAAAATACAATAAAAGCCCTCTCGCGTGAAATTTGTTCCCACGAGAGGGCTTTTGTATTCATGCCTTGCCGTATCAAAGGTTTACCGGGAGAGCTTACAGCATATTGGAGCTGTAAAATCCGTGCCATACAATCCACCGATCCCCTGAGGGAAGGTAAAAATGTTGAACGGATCATATTTCTTTTTCACCTTTTTTAATCTGCAGACATGGGTGCCGTAGTATTCTTCAAGATGGCAGGGAAGGCATGCATAGGGGAAATTCACATAGGAGCCTTTGGTAACCGATTCCAAATAACTGAATTTCTCAGCTATCCAGGCGGCATTTTTGCATTTGTGCTCTTCAAATACCGTATCAAGCCAGACAATAAAGCTGGCATTGCGGTAGTAGAAGGCGGTTTCATCTGCATCCACCTCCGCGACCTTGCCTCCAAGGGCGTAAAGGGAAATGCTGGCATAAACGGAGCCTTCGGCCCGTTCTTTAATAAGCCCGGCTAATTTAAAGCTTTCACAGCTGTTAAAGTCCCGCAGGGCAAAACGGCTTGCTGATTTGAATTTTTCAAAGGGAGGATAAAAGTCCCCGATAATTGTCACAGCTTCCAGAAAGGTCACGTATTTTAAACTGTACTTTACGCCGCCCAGTTCAAGGAGGGGTGCGATGATCCCCAGGGCAGCCTCCGGCGGTCCGTAAAAGATCCCCCGGGCGATGATTGCAAGGCCTTCACAAATGTCGTTGTAGATCCTTGAAACTAAAGTGACTCTTTGGTCGGCATCCTTCAGCCAGTCCTGCCAGGTCAGCAGGAACATAGACTGCTTTTCCTGATCTGAGTGAAGATATCTTATGTCAATGAGTGTGACTTTATTTACTTTTGAGGGAAGGCGGAAGGTCATGGAAATAATAACTCCAAAATTTCCTCCCCCGGCTCCCCGGCAAGCCCAGAATAAATCGGCGTTTTCCTGTGAACTGGCGTTTATGATACGGCCTTCGTAATTGACCATACTGATTTCCAAAAGGCTGTCGCAGCCAAGTCCAAAGTAGCGGCAGGAGAGCCCGAAGCCTCCGCCTAAAGCATACCCGCTCACCCCTACCGATGGACAGGTCCCGCCAGGGAAGGGGTAACCTTTTGATGAGACGAATTCATATAACTGCTTGTTTGTTACGCCTCCCTGAACGTGAAGTAAATGGGCGTCTTCATCTATGGTAAGCTGGTTCATTTCACTTAAATCAATGTCAAGTACGTTGTTTCCGGTGGAGTAGCCTTCATAATTATGGCCTCCGTTCCGGATCCGCAGGGAGATGTGGTACTTCCGGGACCACAGGACCGCATTGATCACATCATCCTGATCCCGGCAGTAGACAATGGCCAGGGGAAATTTTTGGACCGCCCTGTTATATACTTGTCTTAGTTCATGATAATAAGGGTCGTCTGGCGTTACAACACGACCGGTAAGCCCGTCAAAATTACAGGTGTTCATGAGGATTGCCTCCTTTCCTAATAACATGTTATTAGGAAAGAGGACATTTGGTTCGGCTCGTATATATTCCCTGTGTGAAAGGGGTTAATCCATGAGCAGTTTATTGAGATTCAGAAACAATTGGGCTATTTCAGGATCAAACTGGGTGCCTGCGCAGCGCTTGATTTCCTCCATTGCCTCCTGGCTGTCCATTGCCTTGCGGTAAGCCAGATTGCTTGTCATGGCGTCATAGGCATCGGCAATTGCCAGAATACGGCACAGCAGCGGAATTTCAGTACCCTTTAACCCTCTGGGATAACCGGTTCCATCCCATCGTTCGTGATGGGAGAGGATGTACTCGGACACAGTGACAAGCTCCGGAGTGTTCTGTGCGATTCGGTAACCGATTTCCGGATGCCGTTTGACCTCTTTCCATTCATCCTCGTTTAAGGGACCGTTCTTTTTCAGGATTTCCATGCTGATCCCCACCTTCCCGATATCATGGAGCATGGACAAAAGGACAAGATCATTTTTTTCTTCAGGAGACAGGTTCATTTTTTCTGCAAGGGCAATGCAATAGGTTTCGATCCTTAAAGCGTGCTCTTCTGTTTCCATGCTTTTTTCATGAAGAGTGGCCAAAAGGGTATTTATGATGCGGTTTCGGTAGCTTTTTCCTTCTAAAAGCTTTCTGTGGTACATTTGTTCTTCTGCTTTTTGCAGTACCTGGTGAAGGTTGTCGTAAACGCTGTGCTTTACGTCAAATCCTAAAGATACGCTGAGCTGCAAGGGAAGACGGTCATTTTTCCTGAATTCTTCATCCAGTTTTTGTATGAACTTCTGAGCCTGGGCTGTGTCAGTTTTAGGCAGGAGGACCAGGAATTCGTCCCCTCCCCACCGGGCTGCGACCCCATTTTTCTGTATGGTTTGCTGAAATGTTTTTGCAACTTCCCTTAAAAGAAGGTCACCTGTTTTGTGGCCGAAAACATCATTGGTCACTTTTAGGCCATTTACATCGCCCATGATCACTGTAATCGGCAGCATGGAGGCCTTGTCGATCCGGATCATTTCTTCTTCCATGTACCTGCGGTTGAAAATTTCCGTCAATGAATCATGATAGCTTAAATACATGATCCTTCGCTGCTGCCTTTTTTCATGACTTACATCGTGGAAGACCATGACAACTCCGTACACATGGCCTGTCTGGTCCTTGATGGGAGCGGCGCTGTCTGTGATGGGGATAAAATCCCCCTGTCTGTTTAAAAGAACAGTATGATTGGCAAGCCCCACCATCTTTCCAGTCTTCAGCACTGCACTGACCGGGTTTGAGATGGCCTCTCCTGTAGTCTCATTTCTTAAGTCAAAGATTTCCTCAAAAGGTCTTGCAGATGCTGTCTCATTATTCCAGCCGGTGATTTCCTGGGCGGCCTGGTTTAAGTAGGTGATTTTGCCTTCATTATCAGTGGTAACGACCCCGTCCCCTATGGAGTTAAGGGTAACGCTTAGCAGTTCATTGTCCCAATATAGGTCATATCTGAATTTCTCCCGGTCTGATACATCAAAAATGATGGAGAAGAGCTGGCTTTCCCCTTCATAGGTAATGGGGCTTGAATATACGTCCACCATTTTCACGTCCCCGCTTTTTATGCGGTGAGGGAAAAGTGAATAAGGTTTGTCATTGTTGAGGGCCTGAATGCGCATGAGTTTAATGGCATCATTGGACGATTCACTGATGTCCTGTATGCGCATGGTTAAAATTTCTTCTCTGGTGTAGCCGTAAAACCTGCAGGCTGATGGGTTTGCATTGAGTATTTTCCCGGTTTTCATGTCAATGATCAGCATGACTGCAGAGTGCTCCGTAAACATGGAATTTAAGTTTTCAAGGAGCTGCTCCTTATCTTCCCGCAGTTTTTTTAATTCTGTGATATCGAGGCGGGATCCGATAATAAAAGAAACCTCGCCGTTTTCTTTTACAGGAGTGAGGCGCACCAGCCAGTCACGGGTGCCTCCCATGAATTCTACAGTTTCCTCGTACATCAAGCTTTTTCCGGAGGCAATGCATTTTTTGTAGCCCTCCTGCAAAACGCTTCCCACCTCATCGCCCATTGCTTCTATAGGCGTTTTCCCTTCCATGAGGGGGGTGGTCATTCCGGTCAGACTCTGATGGACCTCATTGTTTCGGATATAACGGAATTCTCCGTTTTTATATTCCAGAAAAAATAATCCATCCTGGGTGCTGTTAAAAAAAATCTCAATATCCTGGCTCAGCTTTTCGTTTTTCTCCTTTTGGGATTCCAATTCTCTGTGGATTTCCGTGGTATCATCAAATATTGTTACCAGGCCGTTTGGAGAGTGATTATAAACTGTGACCTTAAAGCTGCGTTTCCCAATGGTTACGGTGAAATGCCTGTCTTTTTCTGTACTGCCCAGACTTTCATAAAACGTACGCCATGCGGGGGCTTCTGTTTTACCTTTCAGAAGCAGGGATACGTTCTTGTTCAGTGCATTTTCCTTATCAAGGCCCCAGAGATCAAAGAAGGCGTCATTTGCTTCTGCAAGAACATATTCCTGTGAGTGTTCCGTATTCCCAAAGACAATTTCGTAATAGGCATAACCTAATGGCATCTGCATGAAAAGTTTTTCTATTCCCTCTTTTGTCATAACAGGACCCCCTTTAAGTGATTTTAATATGTAAGGTCTCAAAGCGTAGATATTTGTAATAAAATAATATCAAAAGTTTTTTCATTAAGCAATTCATGTTTTATGTTTATTTGTAAATATTTTCCATATAGTTACAAAAACCCTTATTATTCTGAATCTTTTTCAAATTTTCTAACAGAATGTGTCGAAATAAACCTAGCTAATAATCTGGTCAATGGAACACTTTGGGAAAAAATTCTTCATTATTTTATATAAAATATAATTTTTAGGGGCTGACAAGTACTATTCTGATTTTAAAATCATAAAATATGAAAAATTGCTTAATTGAAAGGCAGTAATCTTATGACTCCTTGTCCTGAAGGATTATACTCCTACACGATTCAAGCCGGTGATACATTGTGGTTTATTTCACAACGTTACCGCACTACCGTGGAGGAAATTATGGCTGCAAATCCGGGAATAAATCCCAATAATCTGTTAGTTGGGCAGGTGATCTGCGTTCCCCGTGGAAGCAGGAACCGCAGCATGCCTACTCAACCGCAGGCCCAGCCCCGGCCCCAGCCAATGACCCAGCCTCAGGCGCAGCCAACGGCTCAGCCTCAGACTCAACCCCAAACTCAGCCAACGGCTCAGCCCCAAACTCAGCCAATGGCTCAGCCTCAGACACGGCCAACTACACAGCCTCAGCCCATGACGCAGCCGCAGACGCAGCCTCAAACGCAACCCATGACGCAACCTCAGACTCAGATTCCAGCTCAGGGAGATCAAGATCTCGATAACGGTTTGAATCATTGTCCGGGAGGAATGCAGCCCTATACAATTCAAGCCGGAGATAGCCTATGGCTTATTTCTCAGCGCAATTCCACTACTGTTGATGAAATCATGGAGGCGAATCCAGGTATAAATATGAATCGTCTGTTTGTTGGTCAAGTGATCTGTATACCTCAAGCAAGCAGAAACCGCAGTATGCCTTCACAAGAACAGCCACAGACGCAGCCTATGACACAGCCGCAGCCAACGACGCAGCCGCAGCCCATGACGCAGCCGCAGACACAGCCCATGACACAGCCGCAGACGCAGCCAACGACGCAGCCTATGACACAGCCGCAGCCGCAGCCAACGACGCAGACACAGCCCATGACACAGCCGCAGCCGCAGCCTATGACACAGCCGCAGCCAACGACGCAGCCGCAGCCCATGACGCAGCCGCAGACACAGCCTATGACACAGCCAACGACGCAGCCGCAGCCCATGACGCAGCCTATGACACAGCCGCAGACGCAGCCAACGACGCAGCCGCAGCCCATGACGCAGCCTATGACACAGCCGCAGACGCAGCCAACGACGCAGCCGCAGCCGCAGCCAACGACGCAGCCGCAGACGCAGCCAACCACGCAGCCTCTGACGCAACCGCAGACTCAGCCCATGGGTCAGCCTCAAACCCAGATTCCGGCTCAGGGGGATCAAAATCTCAACAATGGTATGAATAATAATTGTCCGGGAGGGATGCAGTCCTATACAATTCAATTCGGAGATACCTTACCGCTTATTTCACAACGTCTTTCCATTGATGTTAGTGACATTATAGAGGCGAATCCAGGAATAAACATGAATCTTCTGTTTGCTGGCCAAATAATCTGTATACCTCAGGCGAGTGAGAATCTCAATATGCCTTCACAAACACAACCTCTGACGCAGCCCCAAACCCAACCACAAACCCAGCCCCAGACCCAGACCCAAGCTGTTATTGAGGAGAATTGGAGGCGCAGAAACAGAACGAGCCGCTGCCCGGAAGGATTATATCCCTACACAATTCAAGCCGAAGACACACTTTGGCTTATTTCGCAGCGTCATTTTACTACAGTAGAGGCAATTATGGAGGCGAATCCGGGAGTAACTCCGGATAATCTGTTTGTAGGCCAGATAATCTGTATCCCTCGCGGTACAAGACGGAATGTGTCTGAAAGGCCACGTAACCGTCCCCGCAGTGAGGGAGAACGGAGAGGTGGCCGTAATGAGAATCCCTGCCCTGGAGGATTGCATTCCTATATCATTGAGTCTGGTGATACGCTATGGCTTATTGCACAGCGTTTTCAGACTACCGTTGAGGCAATCATGGCTGTAAATCCAGGTATTAATCCAACCAATCTGTTTGTTGGTCAGGTAATTTGTATTCCATATGGACAGAGGCCGCCGCTGGTATGCCCGAGTCCCCAGCCGCAGCCCCAGCCCCAACCGCAGCCGCAGCCCCAGCCGCAGCCCCAACCGCAGCCTCAGCCGCAGCCCCAACCGCAGCCGCAGCCCCAACCGCAGCCGCAGCCCAACCGCAGCCCCAGCCGCAGCCCCAACCGCAGCCCCAGCCCCAACCGCAGCCCCAGCCGCAGCCCCAACCGCAGCCCCAGCCCCAACCCCAGCCGCAGCCGCAACCACCTGTTTCCACATGTATCACTGAGGCGGAGCAAAATTTAAATAACTATCTGCGGCTCTTATGGTTACAGCATGTATACTGGACGAGAATGGTTATTGAGAGTGTGGCTTTTGATCTTCCGGATGTGCAGTTTGTAACAAATCGTCTTCTGCAAAATCCCATGGATTTCGAGGATGTATTGGTTACGTTCTATGGGCAGGATAATGCTGCAGGATTCGGGGAGATGATGAGAACCCACATTACTATCGCAAATGAGTTTGTTACGGCGCTGAAGCAGGGCAATGTGGATGCTGCCTCTGATGCGGAAAGACGCTGGTACGAAAATGCGGCTCAGATCGCAGCATTCCTTGCAAATATCAATCCTAATTGGTCTGCCGACGACTGGCAGGATATGCTTGATGACCACATGGATATGATAAAGACGCAAGCAAATTATATACTTTCACAGAATTTCGGGGATGCCATCGAAGTATTTGGGGATCTTGAAAGAGAAGCTCTGGAAATGGCTGATGTCATGACACGAGGAATCGTACAGCAATTCATGCAGTATTTCAGCTAATTACAGACATAGAAATGAGAGTATCCCAAAAGTCAATGATTGTCTTTTGGGATACCTTTGGTGATTTGCTTAAAAGTTCGTGTTTTCTTTCAGCAGAGGGAAAACACGGACTTTTTTATCTATGCATTTATTAGGATGCTTAAGTATTTGGAAATATTGGTCAGGACCATAATGCTGAGAATAAGAAGGGGCGGGTAATTCCTCTTTGTTTTCTTCAGAATGCGGTGATCGGTCACCTTAACCAGCAGGTTTAAGAATGACGGCATAATCATAATCAGCATATCCTGCAGTTTGATGACTTTTCTGTCGGATTTACGGTAATCCTGGACTTTTCTGGAATTTCCAGGGGAGTTTTCACCTTAATGACAGTTGCAATTAATGATTTGGGCCGTTGATTCTAAAATCACTGCATCCTTGCGGACGCGGAAATTGTAAAAAAAGGTATGGCGTTTTATGGCATCTGCCGGTTATTATTTGCCGGAATAATTTTTCCTCTAATACGGCTGGAACCGCTAAAATGACAGCAATGGCAATCATTGCTTCCAGGTTGGCACTTCCCCGGCCGTCAATACCAATCACAGTTAATGTATATTACTCTTTTTTGCTATCGCACATATGGTGTTATTGCCATATTCATATTTCGCACCGGTTACATTTCTAAAAAACTGTAAATCATTGAAGCCCGCTTCCAGTAAAGCTGTTTCTAATTCCTTAATCTCGAAAGTATGCTCCCAATTGTTATAACAGGCGATTTCACCATCAGCTGCAACAATATATTGATTAAGGAATGTATTGTCATCATCATAGCGGTAAAGTGATTGCAGCAGAAGATATGGAGTTTTACGCCAAAATCCACTTTCTTCATAGTTCCAGATCTTATACTCTTTGCGGTTTTCATACTCAAAAGGAGTAAAGACATCAAATAAAAAACAGCCCTTTGGTGACAATGCATGATAGACTTTACGCAATAGCATCTCACGTTCTTTGCCTGACAGAACCCCAAAATCGCAATAAATCATTGTTGCCAGATCATATTCGCCCATAATAGGAGACTGGATATAATCAATGTTTTGGTATCGAATATTTGACCTGTTGTCTTTTGCAGCATTCTTTGCATATTGAATTGAATTTCTTGAAATATCCACCCCTGTTACCTGATAGCCTCTTGCATTAAATAATTCAGCATAGATACCTGGCCCACAGCCTAAATCTAAAAGCCTTTTATATTGCCATGGGGGTAATATGTCTGAAATCCAATCGACTGATTGTTTTACAAAATCCAATTTACGTGTCGCAGATTCCAAGCTGGGATCCAAATGCGCTTTTAGCATACTTTGTGAGATGTGCGGGTCATCCCAAAATTTCGTTTGACTCTTTTCAAAAAGATCAGGTTTTTTTAGGTATGTTCTTATTGCTTGAAGCATTGCTGTTTCTTTCCTTTCTTTTCTGATTTTCCACAGCAAAAAGCTGTGGAATTTGTTTTCCACAGCTTAAAAACAGTTACTGTGTGGAAAACCTGGAATAGTCATTTTTAGCCATAAAAACAAGACCTGAGGGAAACGACAGGCTTTTTTGTCTTTATGATGTTAATGATTATTCAGGTTTCCACGTTTCACTTATATTACTGATTATGTAATATCAAGTGCGCCGGACTGAACCAACTCCTTTGCCAAAATCTTAATAAGATCATACACCATTTAGCCGTATTTTTTCAAGGGAATTCTTTTTTTAATACAATAACCCCATTTGTATTACTGGGATGGGCTTTCTGCCATATGATAAACCGCAGGCAGGGATAGAGTCTCCAAACCCGGCATACTGATGTGGATTGGGCATTGAAATAGATCTTCCTAACCGTATATTTTTCGCAGTTGATTCTCTTCTCCTGCCCGGGGCGTTTAAATAGTCTTTTTACCGCGGAAGATGGCCCGGATCTGCTGAACCTGTGGCAGAGGGAAATCAATTATGGTAAAATACCCATAAGCTTGTAAAAAGAATTGGATAAATGGTGGAAAGCATGATAATAAGGGAATACGATCCTGGGGATATTAAAGAAATAGCAGAACTGTTTTACGGTACGGTCCATGAAACATGTGCCGGGGATTACACAAAGGAGCAGCTGAACGCGTGGGCAGCAAAAGATTTGGATAAGTCGGCCTGGAACCGTTCATTTTTGGAACATAATACCCTTGTTGCTGTGAAAAATGGCCGGATCGTCGGGTTCGGTGACATGGATGATACCGGTTATCTTGACCGCCTTTATGTTCATAAGGACTGTCAGGGACAGGGAATCGCAACGGCCCTCTGTGACAGGCTGGAAGCAGGATTACCCAAGGGTCCGTTCACAACACATGCTTCCATAACGGCAAGGCCGTTTTTTGAAGCCAGGGGATACCGTGTCTTTATTGAACAGCAGGTACAGCGTAAGGGCGTTATTTTGACAAATTATGTAATGAGAAAATATTAGTTCAGGGAGAAGGCGGTTCCGCTTAAACAACGTTTTCCCTGCCACGGATATGATCTCAGGAGAAAACTCTACGGAGCGTAGATTGAAAAGCCTACAACAAACAATTACAATGCTATATGGAGGAGAAGCCGGGAAAGTGGAGCAAGCGGCAGCGGATCCAGCCTGTAACAATCGATGAAATCCTGAATTTTAGAAAGATGGTGAAAAAATGGATAAGCCTTCAAGAAAAGCTCTGAAAGAGCAGTATCAAAACAGAAAAGTAGTTGGAGGAGTATATTGCATTAAATGCAGCGGCAGTGACGATGTCTGGTTTCGGTCAACTACGGATATGCAGGGCGCAAAAAACAGGTTCCTGTTCTCCCTGTCAACGGACTTATGCCCTGAAATCTGCATGGCAGATACATGGAAGGAATTCGGGGCCTCCAAGTTTTCCTTTGAAATAATTGAAGAAATACAAAAAAAAGAAACTCAGACGGAACGTGAATTTTTTGACGATGTAAATACGCTGCTGGAATTATGGCTGGAAAAGCAGCAGGAGAAAAAATAAAAATAAATGAAAACAGAAGGATCGGAAGTCTTATCTTCAGATTCCGGATATGGAGGTAAAACATGCAAAACAGCAAAGTAGGAAGCATAATCCGCGCCCTGCGCCTGGAACATCATATGACGCAAAAGCAGCTTGCGGATAAAATGAATCTTAGTGACAAAACTGTTTCCAAATGGGAACGGGGCCTGGGCATGCCTGATATTTCTCTTATTCCGGAACTTTCCGGACTTCTGGGAATTGATATCATGAGTTTATTGTCCGGCGATATGACACCTAACGATTTTGTAGGAGGTAATATGAAAAATACGAAGTATTTCGTTTGTCCCACATGCCAGAATATCACTCTTTGCACGGGAGAGGCTGAGGTCTCATGCTGCGGCAAGAAACTGGAGGCACAGACGTTAAAAAAAGCAGAAGAGGGAGAAAAGCTGTCCGTCCAGGTGGTAGAAGATGACTGGTATATCTCCAGTGAACACCTCATGGATAAAGAGCATTACATTTCCTTTTTGGCCTTGGCTTCAGGCGACCGCATCCAGATCATCAAGCAATATCCGGAATGGAATTTAAATGTGCGCATTCCAAAAAGAGGGCATGGGATGCTGATATGGTACAGTACGGATCATGGTTTGCAATACCAATTATTAAAGTAAGTTCTTTTTCACCGAAACCTTACGGCGGTTCCATAGGCGATTACTTCCGCGGCGCCCTGCATCACGGAGGAAGAGGCATACCGGACAGCCACAATTCCGTCAGCATGCAATGCCTCGGCTTCTTCTGCCATGCGTTTTGTCGCAAGCGCTCTGGCCTGGTTCATCATTTCAGCATAGGATTTCAGCTCGCCGCCTACCAGGGACTTTAGCCCCTGGGTAATATCCCTGCCGATATTTTTCGACTGAATGGTGCTGCCCTTTACCATTCCCAGCATTTCCAGTTCTTTTCCAGTAATATAATCAGTAGTTACTAAGATCATCTTCTTCACCGCTCCTTATTTCCCTGATTCGTTCCAAAAGCACATAGATGCATGCGGCCAAAAACCCCATGTAATAGATAACAAGGAGTATGGTTATCACAAGAGGTGCAATGATCTTTTTTCTGTGCAGCTTCATGGTTTCAACCTCAGGTTTTCATGTAATTTTTGATAGCATAAAAAGTTTTTGCATAAATCGTAAAAAGTATGTATCCTTATTTATTGCAGACCTGATTTCCCGGCAGTGGTCTGCCTTTTTTGTGTGGATCGCAGGAGAAAGAAAAAGTACAGAGAGATCAATGCCCTCTGTGCTTTTCCTTGCGTTTTTCCTGACGCAGTTCAAACTGGCGCTGCTTCTCAGCTTCCCGCTGTTTACGGGAACGGGATTTTCGTTCCGATTTTACCTGCTCTTGCTGAAGCTTCAAAGCCTGCTGCGCTTTTGTTCCGATCCCGGTATTTTGCAGCAGTTTGTCGATTTCCCTCTGCATTCTCTTGGGATTCAAGCGCCTTTCAGTCATTGCAGATGCTTCCAGAGATGGACTAAACCGAAGCTTGTGATAATTTTTGAGTATGAAATCATAGATTTCATAGTCCTTGGGTTCCGCCCCAAAGGTGATTTTGCTGACTTCATATCTGCCCTCAAATTCACGCTCACAGATCCCTACCCAAAAGGGCTCTTCAAATAATACGGTCAGCCTGGAACCAGTCTTTCTCATAATAAAATCCTCCTTTTATGTGCCTTGCAAAGAACGGACAACCAAGGAGGCAGGTTACTGACAGCTTGCGCTGCGTCCGGACTACCGACCGGAACTGTGTTTTTATCTTTGCACTGTATATTTTAACACAAATAAATATGAAATGGATTAATTTTTTGCCTATGTAAACATGAATTTACTATTGCAATCAGGAGTGGGGAAAGCCCGCACAGGAGCTGCAGTCCGATGATGTGGTGAACATTCCTCAGGAGATGAAGCATTGGCACGGCGCAGCTCCTGACAGTTGGTCTTCTTATCTTGCGGTTAAGGTTCCGGCAGATGGGGGATCCAATGAATGGCTGGAAGTGGTATCTGATGAAGATTATGGCAGGCTGAAATAAAAGAAAACCGACTGGTACGATATTTTACGGTTCCCACCTTGCACTGTAATGGGTTTTAGGCTATACTGATGTTGTTTTATATTATAACAGGCAAAGGAAATGAGAATTACATGAACATAGATACAAAACATAAAACAGCAATTCCCCGTTATCAGCAAATTGCGGTAGAAGTGGCGGCCCGGATTGCCAACGGGGAATATCAGGAAGGCGAAAAAATTTACGCCCGTTCATCTCTTGCCAGCCAGTACAGCGTATCACCGGAGACCGCACGGCGGGCGATCTGCATACTTAGTGATCTGGGGATCGTATCCACTGAGAAAGGCAACGGGATTATCATTAAGTCCCAGAAAAAAGCAGCGGAGTACATCCGGCAAAACGGCAAACGCCAGACTATTGATACCATTAAGGAGAACCTTTTAAAAAGTGTCAGCCGTCAAAAACTGGAAATGGAATATTTAAATGACTGCCTGAAAGATCTGATTGAGGCCTCGGTTCATTTCCGGTCAATGAATCCCTTTATGCCGTTTGAAATACGGATTACCAGGGAATGCAATTATTTAAATAAGACGGTAACGGAAATTCAGTTCTGGCAGCGTACCGGAGCGACTGTAATTGCGGTCAGCAGGAACGATACTGTTATAAAATCTCCCGGACCGTATGTTGCCCTTTCTGAAAATGATACCATATATTTTGTGACCCAGGATGACACCGCTGACAGAGTAAAAGAATTCTTATATTCTTCTAAATAACCGCTCTTTTATAACGCTTTAAGCCCATTGGCTTCAGGCGTTATTTTTTTTGAAATTTGACAAAGTAACAACTTTGCAATATAATTAAGTTGTTACTTTGCTAAAAAGGAGGGATAAATTATGATACAATTTGAACAGATTTCAAAATCCTATAAGACAAATAAGGTTTTGAATCAAGTTACATTTTCGATAAAAAGCGGAAGCTTAGTAGCTATCATTGGTGAGAGCGGCTGTGGAAAGACCACGCTCTTAAAAATGATCAACCGGCTGATTAAGCCCACATCAGGTACGATTTATATTGACGATAAAAGTATCGGAAGCATGGATGAAGTGGCTTTACGGAGGAAAATCGGATATGTGATCCAGCAGACGGGGCTGTTTCCTCACATGACGGTTAAAGAAAATATTGAACTGATTCCGAAGCTTGAAAAAATGTCTTCAAAAGACATTGAGGACAACACAAGGAAACTGATGCAGATGGTAGGACTGGACTGCGAGGAGTTTTTGCACCGCTACCCAACGGAGCTTAGCGGTGGGCAGCAGCAGCGTGTGGGGGTGGCAAGAGCCTTTGCCACTGATCCGGATATTATCCTGATGGATGAGCCATTTTCGGCTCTGGATCCCATGACAAGATCGGATCTCCAGGATGAGCTGGTGCAGCTCCAGGCGAAGCTGAAAAAGACCATCGTTTTTGTGACTCACGATATGGATGAAGCCATTAAGATTGCAGATATGATCTGTATTATGAAGGATGGCGATATTCTGCAATATGATACACCGGAACATATCTTAAACAATCCGGTGGATGATTTTGTTTCCAACTTCGTAGGAAAAAACAGGATATGGTTATCACCGGAATATATCAAGGTATCCGATATCATGATCGATCATCCGGTCACCGCCACCAAGGATTTATCGGTCCTGAAGTGTATTGACAAGATGCGCCAGAATAAGGTTGACAGCCTGCTCATGGTGGAACGGGACAGCAAGCGGCTGGTGGGAATTGTAAAGGCAGGCAGGCTGAGAGGAATTGAAGACAGGACCCAGTTGGCAGAGCAGTATATGTATGAGGACTTTCCTACTCTTTTACCGGAGCAGTGCATTCTGGATGCTCTGAAAGTAGTGACTGAAAACCATGTGTCCACGGTTCCGGTCGTGGATGACCAGAGGCGTCTTATGGGCCTTATAACACGAAGCAGTCTGGTAACCACTTTAAGTCAGCAATATTTTGACTATGAAGGAGGAGAGACAGAATGAACTTTTGGAATTATATAATAAGCAATTATCCGCAGATCTTATCATTATTGATTGAACATCTGAAGCTGACCGCCGTATCGGTGGGTCTGGCTATCCTGATCGGAGTACCCCTTGGTATTTTTATTTCTTACGCGGCCAAAGCAAGCAAGCCGGTTTTGTCGGTTGCAAATGTGATCCAGGCAATTCCCAGCATGGCGCTCCTTGGTTTCATGATCCCAATATTGGGTATCGGTGTGATTCCTGCCATTGTTGCAGTGGTTCTTTATTCTCTGCTTCCCATCATTAAGAATACCTATACAGGAATTGAAAATATCAATCCTCAAACCCTGGAGGCTGCCAAAGGAATCGGCCTTACGCCGTTTCAGGTGCTGACAAAGGTGCAGATTCCCCTTGCCCTTCCTGTCATCATGGCCGGAGTGCGGATCGCTTCTGTAACGGCAGTCGGGCTGATGACCATGGCTGCGTTTATCGGTGCAGGCGGTTTGGGATATCTGGTCTTCTCCGGAATACGTACGGTGAACAACAACCAGATCCTGGCGGGCGCCATTCCTGCCTGTTTACTGGCACTTATGGTAGACTTTCTGATCGGACTGGTTGAGAAGCTGGTAACCCCGGTCAGCCTTCAAAAGGGAGATAACTCAGTTAAGAAAAAAAGACGGAAGGCGCAAAAGGCAATGCTTGCAGCAGCCTCAGGAGTCATTGCGGTTGTATTCCTTTTTACATCCGTGGGCAATGTATCAGGCAATGCACGTACTGTCTCAGTAGGTTCCAAGGATTTTACGGAACAGGAGATCCTTGGGAATATGTTAGCCGATTTAATAGAAGACAGAACCGATATCACCGTAAACAGAAAACTGAGCCTGGGCGGTTCACAGGTATGTTTCTCTGCGATAAAGACAGGAGACATTGATTTCTATATTGATTACAGCGGAACCTCCTACAGTGATATCCTCAAGCATCCGCCTATCAGTGACATGGAGCAGGTGTACGAGACTGTGGTAAAAGAGTATAAAGAGCAGTTTGATCTGGAAGTGCTTAAACAGATGAGCTTTAATAATACTTTTACACTGGCTGTGACCCAGGAAATGGCAGAAGAATATAACTTAGATAAGATCAGTGATCTTGCCGGAATAGCCGGGACCCTGATCTCAGGTACTACATTTGAATTCTCCAACCGGGAGGATGGGCTTTCCGGGCTTCTGAAAACATATGGCTTTCAAATGGGAAAAAGCCTTACATTAGATGCTGCCCCCCGCTACACGGCTTTAAAAAACGGTGAGATCAATGTGATTGATGCCTTTTCCACCGACGGACTTCTTAAAAAGTTCAACTTAAAAACACTGGAGGATGATAAGGAATTTTTCCCGCCTTATTACGCAATTCCCGTTATTCGGGCGGATGCTCTGGAAAAATATCCGGAAATTACCGGTATTATGGAAGAACTGGCACCGGTTTTAACCAATGATGTTATGATTGAACTTAATTATAAAGTAGATGAACTGCAGCAGTCCCCCGCTGATGTAGCCAGAGATTTTCTGAAAGAAAACGGATTGATCTCATGATTTTCGGAATTGTGCTTTTGGCTTTTCTTTCTTTTGTTTTTTCTTCTCCCAGGCGGCGCTGGCTTATAAGTCCTGAGCCATCCCTGTCGCCAAAGGAAGAAAAAATAGGTTTTTTGTTTGGGCGGTATATGGGGGATGCTGCCATTGTGATGTTACTTTTATGGGTGTTGGGGGCAATAAACTTTCCCTGGATTCATTTGATAGCCGGGGGTGTATTTTTACTGCGCACCCTGGTATTTCTCATTCAGATGGCCCGGGTTTTAATTAAAGAATAAATTATATATGTTGTTTTAGAAGATTTGCTCCCGCAAATCTTCTTTTTTTGATCTGAACTTCAGATCTGGGACTATGGTTTAAAGATTTTGATGAAAAGGTATGTAAACTTGACATGAAATGTCTTGTTTATTTATAATATACTGGAGGTGAAAAGCATGAAAAGCAATCGTATGTTTGGGATATTGTGTATTCTTTTAGAAAAAGAAAAGGTTACGGCAAAGGAATTAGCGGATTACTTTGAAGTATCTGTCCGTACCATCCATCGTGATTTATTAGACATATCAAGTGCGGGATTTCCTGTGGTTTCCCGGCAGGGGATTGGTGGTGGAGTGTCCTTGCTGCCGGATTTTAAATACAGCAAAACCGCGCTTAATAAGGAGGACATGAGTGCAATTCTTGCAGGGATACAGGGATTGGCAAGTATTGATGACAGTGCAAAGATAAAAACTCTGCTTGCAAAACTGCGTTTCAGCCATGAGGATAAAATGCTGTTGGAACATGACATCATCATTGACTTTACATCATGGAACCATAACAGCACCATCACGGAGAAAATCAGGACGATCCGGACAGCCATTGCAGGTCATCGCCTCCTTGAAATGGAATACTACGGAGGAAGTGGTTATCACCCCAGGGTCATTGAACCTTATAAACTGATTTTTAAACAGGAAAACTGGTATCTTTTCGGATATTGTAAATACAAGGAAGATTTCCGCATATTCAAGGTAAACAGGATGACAAGCTTACATCTAAGCGAAGAAACCTTTGACGAACGGGAGGATTATACCATTCCGCCCCTGAAAAGCGATTTTTCAAATGACGGGGGAATGGCTGTCACCGTCAGAATGGACAAATCTCTGGAGTTTCTTGCCGTTGATTTTTTTGGAACAGAGAACATCCGGAAGGAAAACAACGATATATTTGTTTCTTTTCAAACGGAACGCCCTGATTGGGTCGTCAGCACATTTGCTGGCTTTGGGAGCAGGGCGGAAATCATTTCGCCGGATACTTTGCGTGATGAGATGAAAATATTTTTGAGAGAAGCACAAAAACAGTACGAAACATGACACACTGTTGTCTTATTTTGGCTTTATAATTGGGGATACAGGATGTGCATTAATTTTATGGAGGGATATAAGATGGCGGTGGAAAAGCAATATTTAGCTGATGTTGAAGTGGTTTTATCACACAGGCATGACAATGGGGCTGATCTTTGGGCAACTGCTGACAAACGATTGTTAAAAGGCTCCCCGTTTTCAACATTTGACAGTGTTCTTTATCTGCTGGAGCTGGGAATGTCCCCTGACGAACCGGTTTTAAAGGATTGTGCTGATTTGATTTTCAGCACGTGGCTGAAGGACGGGCGTTTTAAAATATATCCCAAAGGCGGCATTTATCCGTGTCAAACGGCGATTGCGGCCAACGTGCTCTGCCACATGGGATATGCCTTTGACAACAGAATGGAAAAGACATTTCAGCATTTTTTAGATACCCAGTATTCTGACGGCGGCTGGCGCTGCAATAAATTTTCCTTTGGCCATGGGCCGGAAACAGAGTATTCCAATCCCATGCCTACCCTGAATATTCTCAACGCATTTCGTTTCAGCGGATATCTGAATAAGGAACCGGCACTTGATAAGGCGGTGGATTTTTTGCTTGAACACTGGCTGATCAGGAAGCCCATCGGTCCCTGCCATTATGGAATGGGGACCCTGTTCATGCAGGTAGAATATCCATTCCGCAATTATAACCTGTTTCAATATGTCTATGTTTTATCCTTTTATGGCCGGGCAAGGAAGGACAGCCGCTTTTTGGAAGCACTGGAAGCCTTGAAGTCAAAAACCGTTGACGGTCAGATCCTTGTGGAACGGGTGGTACCCAAATTAGGAAAGCTTTTGTTCTGTAAAAAGGGGAAACCCAGTGGGTTAGCCACAAAACGATATAATGAAATTTTAGAGAATTTAGAAAAGGGGAGGGTAGGAACATGAAAAAAAGAAATCCTTGTATTTGTTTCAGAAGATTATGCTGACTGGGAAACTGGAAGGGCAGCCTGTTATGGCTGCCCTGTACGGAATTACTGAATCGGCAAAAGCTCAATATAACCTCTTGGTCCTATGGGTTCCAGTTGGATACGGGGATTTGTTTTATCCCATTTTGCATTTATGACAGCAGGATCATATTTCTTTATGGCATACTGTACTTCCTCAATAGCCTCACAATAATCCTCTTCAGCAAAAGGCTCCCCCTTAAACATCAGGTATTTTGCCGCAGGCAGTTGGATTACATCAAATCCCTGGGGAATAACTCCGTCATAGGTGGTGGGCACTTCGACGCCCTGCACATACTGAGAGGTGCCGGGGCTGATGTGATTTGCTGTCAGCCACATACACACAGGCTCACCGCTGATGGACCTGATACTTTGCAGCAGTCCCCAAACATCGCAGCCGACTTCTTCGCAATAAGCAAAATAGTCTGAGGCCTTTACCCCTCTTTTGATCAGAACCTTTCGATCCGGTTTTTCAATTACTTGTACAAACACATTTTTTACTGTTTTCATGGCTTTCTCCTTTCTGACCGTTCGATATTTGACTCCATAAGGCGTGAAAAGATAAAGAGGAACAGGGCTTTTAGCGTATTCCTTAGGGTTATATCCAAACTCGCGGAAAAATGCCCGCTGATAGCCGTCCACGCTGCCAAAACCAAGGTCTAAGGCAACATCAATGACTTTGCAGTCCTCATCCCGAAGCTTAATGGCAGATTTAGAGAGCCTGAGCCGTCTGATGTAGTCGGCCGGCGTCATGTTGGTGTGCTGCACAAACAGCCGGTAGGAATACCAGGGAGAGAAAAACGATACCTCTGATAAGTCGGCAAGAGTAATGCTGTCTGAAATGCGAACCTCTATATAATCCTGCATTCGCTGAACCGCTTCAATTTGTTCCTTCATTCCTTCACCTCCTTGCAGATACTATCTTACATTCATCGAAGAAAACCCTCTCGACTATTTTTGCTGATCTATTTCCAGCTTACCATAGAAATCCATTCAAATCCACTGTTCTTACAGAAGGCATGTTCTTAATATCCTGAGCATGCAAAAACAGCACAGAAAGCAGTGAGAACTGCTCTGTGCTGTTTGATATCACGTATCATAATTCCCTGATGAAGGAATCCGCTATTCCTCCAATTTCCAGATGTGTTTGTCAGCCCGAAACGGCAGACAGGATAAAGCGCCAAAAACGCCGATTACGAAAAACAGCATGGCAGCGCCTGAACCTTTCCCGGTTCCAAACAGTGAGATCCACGGACTGCTTAAAGATTGTTGAGCAGCCATAAATGGCTCAAACACCCTGTCAACAAGAATTCCTCCCCACAAATACCCTAAGGGAATTGTGAAAAACTGCAGTGTATTCCTTGCAGAATAAACACGTCCCTGCATGTTGACCGGTATTTTTGAGCGGAAAAGCACATCCATGTTGGCATTCATAACAGGAATGAAGATCCACCCAAGGACTGATCCCAAACACCATATGGGCGTGTTCCGGCCAAATGCAAGAATAAAGTTCTCCGTACTCATGGAAAATAGCAGGCAGTTGCAGATGACATTGACTCTGCTTTTGGGCGGCGGCAGGATAGTGACCATAAGACTTCCAAACATGGTGGCAATTCCTGTAGCCGTGTTGACCATGCCAAGAGCAAATTCCCCCCCTCCTGTCCGTGAAAGCAGCATCGCCGGTAAAGCGGCGCTGAATATGGACGCAGTAAAGTTGATCACCGCCAGAAACAGAATCAAATCCAGAATTCCCCTGTTATCCGTTAGATATTGCAGACCGCTTTTTACGGACTGTAATATGGTTTCCTGCCTTGCAGTTGTCTGTTCCCTTATTTTCGGAATTTTAACAAAGCACAGAAGCCCGATGAATGCAACGAAAAATGTAGCCAGATCAAAAAAAATAACGAAATGGATACTTGTAAAGGAAAGGATCGCGGTAGCGAGTACAGGCGTCAGCACAGTGACCAGGGATTGGGAAAAGGAGCGCATTCCGCTTACCTTCTGATAATACTTTTTAGGTGTAAGCAGAGTTATGGAAACATCCGAAGCCGGCTGCTGGACGGTGTTCATCAATCCGTTGAATGTGTTCAGCAGGTATAAGTGCCAGACCTGAAGCTTGCCTGTAACCAGCAGAAGCAGTACCAAAACGGTACAAAGTGCTGCAAAGCTGTCGCTGGCAAGCATGGTCACCTTTTTGTTCCACCGGTCACTTAAAGCTCCGGCAAACATGCTCAGCAATACGTAAGGCGCATAAGAGCAGACCATTAAAAGCGCTGTGGCAAGGGCCGAACCCTGCTGCTGATAAGACCAGATTACCACTGCAAAATTCGTCATAGCGCTGCCCAGCGACGAAAGGGACTGCGTGATCCATAAAATCAGGAAGGACCGAAGTTCTCCCATATTTGTTTTTAAATTTTTTATCATGACTTTGCTCCTCTTTCATAAATTTCATAAAATTCAATGAAAGTGCAAAGCCCAACGGACGAATTTGATCCGCTCCGTGCAGTTTCGTCCGCTTCAGACCTTGCACGGAGCTGTGCCAATACATAACTTCATTTTTATTGTCCCTCAACAATTTTGTTTCTGAATAAAAACAAATGGCTTAAACGTGTATTGTATATGATTTTACTACAGTTAAAATAGAAAAACAACCGCACAAAGCCAAATTTGGAAGATATGAAGCATTATGCGGTCTCAGCTTCCGGTTTCGTCTTTTTATGAACAGCCAGGAACAGCGTAGGGCTGACCGCTGCTGCGGAGAAGCCGATCACCCACCGGAACGAGAAGCCGTATGCATGTGCAAGAGCATGAAGATCGGAACCGGCATGGCCAGCCGCTTTTCCGGCCCGGCTTCGGGTGAGCAGCATGCCGATGCCTGAACGGACCGGATCAAAACGTCTGGTCAGAATGTAGATTGCTTCCATATAATCTTTTTCTGAATGGCTTAGCTTCAACATGGCGGATACCTTCTTTCAAACCTGCTGTTCGGAATTATTTTATTGCTTCTAATGCAGTTCGTGCAAAGGCTGCCGCCTTTTTTAAATCATCACCATCAGGATGGCCCTTGTGAACAGCGGAAAACTCTCCGCGGCAATGAAAGCTGCGGCTGGACACGGGGATGCCCTTATTTCCTATAAGCTTTTCTATTTCTCGGTCCGGCTCCTTTTTCAGGGCTGATGTGCCAAACACAGCAACGCTTTTCACCATGGCCGGGTCAAGCTGCTCGATAAATTGTTTCAGATTTTTGTCTATGCCTCCCCAATATACGGAACCGCCTAAAAACAGTAAATCAACCGGTTCAGTAAGGGGCGCAGAGCAGTTTTTTGCTTCAACGCCTGCCGCATTGGCAATTGCGTCAGCCACTTTTTTTGTATTGCCTCCACGGGTAAAGTAACGTACAGCAGTATTCATGTATAAACCTCCTTAATTATAATATTTTTCAGTTTATCGATTTCCCTATACATCAGTGCCAAGCAATGACTTTGCATGCAATCCAATCATAAAGGAGACACCATAGCCATCAGACGGTTTCCATGTTCATCTTCTTCCTGAACAATACCATATGCTTCGGGAAATTCCTTTTCAATTGCCTGAAACTCTCTTACTCCAAAGTTTTCACCTTTCTCAAGGAACTTAATCGTAAATGTGTCACCTAAAATCCGGCTTATGCTTTTGCCCAGGCTGATTTCCCAAACGGTTTCCTCCTTTCCTAAATAAACAAAGTCTATAGGATCACCTGTTCAACCTCATCTTCGTATTGAAATAATCTACAGCCTCCTTTATGGTTCAAGGCTTCCGCCGCGCCTATTTCGCGCACCTTTTCAAAAAACGGTGATTGTAATACGGTCAAAAGCGACTGTTCTTTCAGATTCATTACCGAATAAGGGGAAAAGGGGCAAGGTTCGGTTCCTCCTGCGGCATTGATGTGAAAGAAGCCCCGTCCTGCGGCTAAGCACCCGCCCATTGCTTCCTCATCACCTGGGAAAGAGAGGAATATCATGCCCTTGTTTTTCTTATTTTCCCGCAGGCCGTCAATCCGTGCTGCAAGGATGTGCAAGTCATTTTCATTTAAAATCAAATGGTCTGTATTTTTTTCCACTGGGACGTATTCAACATAAAAAACAAGCCCGTACCCTTTTTCCCGCAAAGTCTCGGCAAAGTCCGATTCTGTTACATCATTATGATTTTCCGTTGTTACCGTTATGGAAGCCCCGAAAAGGATTCCCCGTTCTTTGAGGCGTTCAGCGGCTTGCTCAATTTTATTTGAGACACCCTTCCCCCGACGGGCATCCGTTTTTTCAGCGTCGCCCTCAAGGCTAAGCACCGGGATGAGATTGCGATGCTTATCAAAAAGGCTGAGATAATCTGCGTCAATCATGGTTCCGTTGGTAAATATAGGAAAAATGATATGTTCAAATTCCGCGGCCAATTGGATCACATCATGACGTAAAAGAGGTTCGCCACCGGCTATTAAAATAAAAGATATTCCAATGTCTGACGCTTCCTGAAATATTCGCCGCCAATCGCCGCCGGTCAACTGTTCCGGCTCCCGTCCGTCACCGCAGCTGCCGTTAGCCCATGCGTAACAACCTGAGCACCGCAGATTACAATCAGCTGCTATGCTGGCAATCAGAAAAGGAGGGATATGCGTGCCGTTCTGTTCATGCTGTGATCTTATCTTTGCACTTTTATGCAGATCAGATGCCATGTGCAGCATGAATGCCTGCCCCCGGCGATTGCCGAAATAAAACCGCCCGGCAGTATCAGAAATATTTTTTATTCCATTGTTCATGAAATGATTTAAGTTTAACATGGTACACATGCTCCTTTTCGATATTATTAAATTGCCGGCTTATGGAGATTACCGCTCAAAAAACTTGTGTTAAAATTTACCCTGTAATATAATTATATTATTAAATAAGTTTTTTTCAATAACGCAGTAAAAACTTACTAAGTAATAAAAAACATACTATTGGAATTGAGGGATATAATATGTGCGCCAAAAAACAGCAGGAAACCATGCAGTCAACCGAAGAATTGCTCTGTCCTATCCGCCATCTGATGAATATATTTAACGGCAAATGGAAGCTGCCCATCGTATGCATTCTTTCAAGCGAAACGCCTTTAAGGTATAGCACGATCAAAAGAAAATTAGGTGATATTACAAATGTGATGCTGGCACAGTCCTTAAAAGAACTGGAAGCAGCCGGAATCATTCACAGAGAGCAATATAACGAAGTGCCGCCGAGAGTGGAGTATACATTAACGGAAAAAGGAAAGAGTGTTCTGCCGATCCTTGTACAGCTCGCAGGATGGGCAATAGAAGATATGCAAAACGTAACATCTTGTGGTGTTTTGTGCACGAAATGCCAGGCAATGATTTGATTATAGGGGAAAAGCAACCGTTATGCGCGACGGTTGCTTTTTTTTGAGGCACGATAAATTTAAAATGCTTTGCCTAACTTATATTCATTTATCTTCTGCGGTAATTGGGGGTTGACAGTGATATTCCTTTTATTATATACTCAACAAATAGAATATAGAACAAGGAGGCTATTCATGTCGCTGAAACATGGTATGCTTGGGCTTTTAAACTATGGTCCTATGACCGGGTATGAACTGGATAAAGCATTTAAGGAATCCCTGTCATTTTTTTGGCAGGCACAAACCAGCCAGATATATAGGGAGCTTGACGCAATGGAGCAAAATGGCTGGCTGAGCAGTGAGTATGTCATTCAAAAAGATAAACCAAATAAAAGAGTCTATTCCATAACAGATACGGGGAAAAAAGAACTTAATAATTGGCTTTTATCACCCCAATCAGATATTGCCGCCACAATGCGCATAAAAAATGCATTTCTCATGCGTATGTTTTTTGCCGGAGAAATGGGAGACGCACAGGCATTGACCATGCTTCGTGCGTACCGGGAATCATGCTTAAAGTATGGTTTGGAGTTTAGCACGGTACCCGAGTCAATTGCCCGGTATGGGGAGGTTGTAGATAATAAGGAGAGGACGAAGTATTGGAGTATCGTTGCCCTGTATGGAGAATTATCTTTTCAAGCAGGGCTTGAGTGGGTGGAAAAAGCGATTGCCATTTTGGAGGGGGAAGAAAAATGAACATACTCGTTATTAATGGTTCGCCAAAAGGCGAAAACAGCAATACGTTAAAGCTTACCCGGGCATTTTTAGAAGGTGCAGGCTGGGAGAAAGCGGAAATTCTGGATGTATGGAAAGCCCATGTAAAACCCTGCCTGGGCTGCTTTTCCTGTTGGGATAAAACGCCTGGAAAATGTGTTATAAACGATAAGATGATCGAAATTCTTCCTAAAATTGTTGGGGCTGATGTGATCATATGGTCTTTTCCATTGTATTATTTCAGCGTTCCCGGCAGCCTTAAAAATCTCATTGACCGGCAGCTGCCCCTCAACCAGCCGTTTATGGTAAAAGGGAGTGAAAGCGTGGGACATCCCTCCCGCTATGATTTGACGCAGCAGCATCATATTGTAATATCCACATGCGGATTCTGGACGGCCAAGGGCAATTATGACGGCGTTGCTGCAATGTTTGACCATTTCTGCGGTCCGGAAAAGTACACGGCCATTTTTTGTGGTCAGGGAGAATTGTTTCGTGTTCCGGAATTAAGAGGCAGGACAGACGCTTATTTGGAAGGTGTCCGGAAAGCGGGGGCAGAATATGTGGGCGGAGGAATCGGAGAGGAGACAATGGCAGAGCTTTCCGGGCCCTTATATCCACGAGCTGTGTTTGAAAAGATGGCGGACGCCTCCTGGGGCGTCAGTGCGGATTTCCAACAGCCTCTGGAAGAAAGCTTAAGTTTTACCAAACAGATGGCTGCTTTGTACATACCTGACGGCATAGAACGGGTTTTGGAGTTTTATTACACCGATATTGATAAAACCTATCAGATATTACTTACCCCAAGTGGCTCAGAAGTTATTTCTGAAAACTTCAGGCCCTTTACAACGAAAATTGAGACACCGTTTTCTGTCTGGCGTTCCATTGCCAGAGGGGAGATCAGCGGGCAGGAGGCCATGTTTAAACGGCAGTACAGGGTTTTGGGTGATTTTGAACTGATGCTTAAATGGGATAAGTTGTTTGGCTCTTCGGCGCGTCCTAAAGCGGCGGTTGAAACCCAATGCCGCAAAACAAATATGTCTGTTCTCCTGGCGCCGTGGCTCGTCATTTGGATAACCGTTGCGATCAATGGGGTGGCAGGCGGTATAGCAGGTGTCCTGGCCGCAGCGGCTCTGCCTTTGCTCTGGCTCATTTTTCAGCCTGTTTTGTTTGAGCAGATCACCGTGCCTGTTGTTGTTGCACTGTCACTTTCCCTTTTGCTGGGGGCCGACCCGCGGGTCATCCTGCCCATAAGCTACGGCGCTTTTGGGTTCATGTGGCTTGTGGGTGCGTTTACTAAAAAACCCCTGACCTCCTATTACAGTGCAAACAGCTACGGCAATGAAAAAGCATTTGACAATCCGCTGTTTATGCGGACGAACCGGATATTGACCGCTGCCTGGGGGGTTTTATATCTCATAACAACGATTTGGACATATTTACTTATGGGAACGAGCTTATCTCCCTATACAGGCCTCATTAATTCAGTCTGTCCTGCGCTTATGGGTGTGTTTACTCTGTGGTTTCAAAAATGGTATCCGGCGTATTGGGCCGGCAGGCAGGGATAAGCTGAGGAAAAAAGATCATATGATAGCGAATTTTTGCGTATGTCTTTATAGACTTTGGTTTGTATGGTAGAATAAATGCAGTGTAAAAAGGAATTAAGTATACATTTTTCATTCAATTAGTTAACCGAATTGTGTAACAAAGCGGATTGGGAATATTCGCTTAACTGGGAAGGGAGAACAGTACATGGAATGTAACATCCGCTGCTGGAGGCCGGAGGATGCATCCGACCTTGCGCAAGCATTAAATAACAAAAAAATTCTTGATAATTTAAGAGATGGATTGCCTTATCCCTATCGGACAGAAGATGCAAAAGAGTTTATTACAGCTATGCTTAATGCCGATAAGAAAACAACTTATGCATTTGCCATTACAGTGGAAGATATGGCGGTTGGCAGCATTGGCGTATTTCGTAAAGACAATATTCATTCAAAAACTGCGGAGATGGGATATTATATTTCGGAAAAGTACTGGGGAAAAGGAATTGGAACAAGTGCTGTAAAACAGGTCTGCAAATATATTCTTGAAAATACAGATATTATTCGTATTTTTGCCCAGCCCTTTTCCTATAATACGGCGTCTTGCCGCATACTGGAAAAAGCGGGATTTGAATATGAGGGTACTTTGAGAAAAAATGCAGTAAAAAACGGTGTGGTTCTGGACATGAAAATGTATTCAATCGTCAGGTAGAATGGTTTATTTTAATCGGAGGTATGAGAGAATGGTAATAGATGATAGAATTAAATACCTTTATGAGAAAGATACAAAGGATTCATATGTAATCTTACGGGAATTAGAGGAGCTTTCTGAGCAGGAAAATATTCTCGTCCCTTATTTGGATGAATTTTTATCCATGTTAAAGAGTGACAGGTATGTTGTCCGGGTGAGGGGATTCCGGCTGCTGTGTAAACAGGCAAAATGGGATGAACACAATAAAATCAACGAAGTGATTGAAGATATATTAGCCTCTGTATATGATGAAAAACCAACGGCAGTGAGACAGGCGTTACAGTATCTGCACTATATTGTTCCATATAAAAAAGAGCTGAACAGCCGGATCAAAGAAGCCGTACTTTCCATGGATTGTTCACAATTTAAAGATACTATGCGTCCATTGATAGAAAAGGACATTAAAAACCTTGTGGAGTTAATTGAAATGCAATAGATATATCCGCCTATCCTTTACTAATATCCGCCTGACAGGAGAAAAACAGATTATGGCTGAAATGACGAGAATCGAGTATGCAGAATATGATGAACGTATGGTTGTAGGAATGATGAAGAGAACCACCTTTGAAAAAGCCGGCCAGGAATGCTGGGGAGCTGCTTTTCAAAATGGAACATTTGACAAACTGAAGGAAATCGATGAATGGGTATGTCCGGACCAGGATCCGTATATTGGTCTTGGGCATATGAGCAAATTTGAAGGACAAAATAATTTTCAATATATCATTGGAAAATTTGTAAAAACAGCTGCATCCGTACCGGATGGCCTCTACAGTGAGAACATTCCGGCCGGCACCGTTGCAAGAATATGGATCGAGTCGGATACCCTGGATAATATTATTGCGTGTGCCTACATGCTTTGTAAGGAAGCCATTGAAAAGACCGGATATGAAATTGACTTCCGGCATTTTTATTGGTGTGATATCTATACTTATAAACGATATTGTGAACCGCAGGAAAAAGGCGAAAGAATAACACTGGATTACATTTTGCCTGTTATTAAGAAATAGTCTTTTTTAGATATAATTCCATAAAAAACACCTGACACAGTGCCAAAGAAATATTTGAAGAAATTCCTTTCGGAGTAGATCATACCTTTAAGGTACTTAAAAATGCCGAAGATATCATGGATGGAGAACACGTAAGCAGTAAGGAAAGGGAATTGATCTCAATAGCTGCAATTCTCCATGATATTGGCGGGGGAGAGGCAAAACGAAATTTGATTCCATAGATGGTGTTTATCAAGAAAAGGAAGGCCCGGCCGTTGGAAGGGAGATATTAGTCTATAAAAATGCCGTTGTACTTACCGGAATAAGACGTTTTTATATTTGTCATATATCCTGAAATCAGCGGTTGACAAATTGAATCAGCCGGCATATAATGATAATAGTTGAATGAATGCTCAACTATTAGGAGGTATAGAATGAAAAAGGATACGAATTTCACCTGCGATTGTGATGCCATACATGAAGATGTAATTCACATGGTGAAAAGTGCCATGCCCGATGGCAAAGATTTTCGGGATTTATCTGATCTGTATAAAATGTTCTCAGATAACACCCGTATTAAAATTTTATGGGCTTTATCCTGCCATGAGATGTGCGTTTGTGATCTTGCCGTGCTTTTGAATATGACGAAGTCCGCAATTTCTCATCATCTTAAATCCCTCCGGTTGACAAATCTGGTGTGTTTTGAAAAAAGAGGCAGGGAAGTATATTATTCACTTGCCGATGACCACGTAAAAGACATATTTGAAAAAGGGTTTGAACATATCCATGAATAACAAGCTCTTTTTTTACTCAAAAAGTTGAATGATTGCTCAACTATTAAATGAATGGAGGGATGATTTATGAAAAAAGAATACACACTAAAGGGATTGGACTGTGCAAACTGTGCAGCCAAAATTGAAACTGCGGTGAAGAGGCTGGAAGGCGTGGCCGATGCCTCCGTCACTTTGATGACTGCCACGTTAAAAGTGGAGTTTACAGATGAACATGCAGACATGCTGCAAAGGATCCGTGAAACAGCAGAGCGGTTGGAACCGGGCATTGTTGTGACAGAAAAAGAGAAGAGACACAGCACGGGCGGCGGACACGGCCATGATCACGATCATGACCACGACCATGACGGGAACGGAATAACAGCGCTTATAATCGGTGCTGCCATCTTTGTCGCAGGGATGGTTTTGCAGTATGCCTTCCGCATCAACAGTTATGTATTGCTTGCTGTCTTTGTAACAGGATACATTATTTTAGGCGGTGAAATTGTATTGAAAGCGTTTAAGAATATTTTGCGGGGACAGATATTCGACGAAAATTTCCTTATGACCATAGCTACCATCGGCGCATTTCTGATCGGGGATGCTGCTGAGGCGGTGGGAGTCATGCTGTTTTTTCAGATCGGTGAATACGTTCAAGGCCTTGCTGTACGGCGTTCCAAAGAATCCATCACTGATCTGATGGATATCCGCCCGGATTTCGCCAATGTCAGACGGAACGGCGATGTGATCAAGGTATCGCCTGAAACAGTTTTATCCGGGGACATTATCGTTGTAAAGCCTGGCGAGAAGATTCCCCTTGACGGCATTGTCGTCGAAGGCGAAGCCATGCTGGATACAAAGGCGCTTACAGGGGAATCGGTTCCCCGCAAGGCAAAGGTATCTGACGAAGTGCTGTCCGGCTGTATCAATCAAAATGGCGTGCTGACCATTCAGGTAACAAAAACATTTGGACAGTCTACAGTGGCAAGGATCATTGATCTCGTGGAGAATGCATCCAGCAACAAAGCACCCACTGAGAATTTTATGACCACATTTTCACGTTACTATACACCGGTGGTGGTCGCTTTGGCGGCACTCATTGCGGTTATTCCGCCTCTGTTCTTTTACGGTGCCTGGGGTGACTGGGTTCATCGCGGGCTGATTTTCCTCGTCATATCCTGCCCCTGTGCTCTGGTTGTCTCTATTCCTCTTGGTTTCTTCGGAGGCATCGGGGGCGCATCCAAACGCGGCGTTCTGGTCAAGGGCAGCAACTATTTAGAAGTATTGGGGAATTTGGAAATCGTTGTGTTTGATAAAACAGGAACATTGACCAAAGGTGTGTTCAAGGTCACAAAACTGCTTCCTGCAGACGGGTTTACAGGCCAACAGCTTTTAGAGCTTGCCGCAAACGCTGAGGCATTTTCCAATCACCCCATTGGCCTTTCCATTACGAAGGAATACGGGAAGCAGATCGATAAAAAGCGCCTTACAGACTATAATGAAATATCCGGGCACGGCATCCGTGTTTGTATGGATGAAAGAGTTATTCTTGCGGGCAATCACAGGCTGATGAACTCAAATGGTATTTCCTTTGAAGAATCGGCTGAAATAGGAACAAAGGTCTATGTTGCAGTTGATAATGTGTACGCCGGGTGTGTGGTGATTTCCGACGAAATAAAAGAGGACAGCAGGGCTGCCATTGCCGCGTTAAAATCCCGTGGCATCCGCAAAACAATTATGCTCACAGGCGATGATCCCCAAATTGCTGAGGCAATCTCAAAAGAACTTGCTTTGGATGAGGTTTACGGCGGATTGCTGCCTGAGGGCAAGGTGGAAAAGGTGGAAATGCTGGAAAGCCGCAAACAAGGAAAAGGCAAGCTGGCTTTTGTGGGCGATGGGATCAATGATGCCCCGGTACTGGCCCGGGCAGATGTGGGTATTGCAATGGGCGGGCTCGGTTCTGATGCAGCGATTGAAGCCGCAGATGTTGTGCTCATGACGGATGAACCTTCCAAACTTGCCGATGCGATTGATATTGCAAGGTTTACAAAGCGCATTGTGTGGCAGAACATTGTTTTTGCCCTTGGAATCAAGGGAATTTTTCTTCTCCTTGGAGCAGCTGGTGTTGCAGGCATGTGGGAGGCTGTGTTTGCTGACGTAGGTGTTACACTGTTAGCTGTCTTAAATGCCACGCGGGTGATAAGGAGGAAGTGATGAGTATGATTCAGCGGATTGCATTATCACTGCTCTGCCTGTTTTACGCTGTTTATTTGATTAAAATGATGCTGCTCCGGCGTCACGGTATCTCCGGGAACCTCCTTGGCAAAGGAGATAAGCCGGCAAAGGCGAGAGTGATTGAACTGCTTTTAAGAGCAGCAACAGGGACCGGTGCTGTGGTGCAGTTTGCCAGTGTGCTTTTCCCCAGACACTTACCTGCTTTGCCGGCAGGGCCGCCTCTTTCCATTATGGGATTGATTATTATGGCTTTAGGCTGCACTTTCTTTTTGCCGGCAATCACTGTGATGAAGAATAACTGGCGTGCCGGATTCAGCAGCAATCAGAACACAAGCCTTGTGACATGGGGCATCTATCGTTTTAGCCGCAATCCGGCTTTTGTAGGGTTTGATCTGATCTATATCGGCTGTGTTCTGGCCTGCCCCAACTGGATCAATATCTTAGCATCTGTTTTGGCGGTTGTCTTATTCCACGTTCAGATTATTGGTGAAGAAAGATATCTGGCAGGTGCTTTTGGAGAGGAGTATCTACGTTACCGGACAAAGGTCAGGCGGTACCTGTAGAAATATATGCCGTGGTTTGACAGCGACCGCTTATGCTTCAGGAGGGTGTCTTAAAAGCCGTTTCGTATGGCTTTGAGGCACCCTCCTATTGTGTTTGAACAAGCGATAAAACATTCAGGTAAAAGCAGTTGGTTCAATAAAAACACTGCACAACGAGATTGCAGTGACAGGAAAAAATTCCGGAGAAGTTTTTACTCAGGCCAGAAAGCCAGATGGCCGATTGGATAAAACCCGCCACTTGTCTGATAAAGCGTACGAACAGGTAAGCAGTGAAAATCGTTAGTCTGGCATGAAATTCATCTAGACAAAGGAGTGTGATTTCCTGTATTTTCCGGCAGGTTATCCGGGGGTGTACTTATAAAGAACCAAACTTATGAAGCAGCATTGTCAGTGAACTCCCCTTTTGGCAAACAGTACTAATAGAACAGAATTAATCATATTCTAATAAAAAAAGGAGATAAAAATTTGATAAAGGTTAATGTCAATTTACGTCCCATTACCAGTAATATTAATTTACCCACTGTTTTGAAAACAGCAATACTTCCGGGCGATCTCACAGAGAGTTTATTTATAGCAACTCAGGTAGGAGAAATCTTATATGTAACAAACGAAAATATAAGGACTTTTTTAGATATTCGTCCGCAAATAATAAATCTGGGCGTTTCCAGCGGCGGATATGATGAACGGGGGCTGCTGGGACTGGCGTTTCATCCAGAGTTTTATTATAATGGCTTGTTTTATCTGCATTATTCAGTAGCAGGGACACAAGGACCGGGTGCCCTTCCTGGATCATTTCAGCCTGATCCCTGTGATCCTGAAACTTTAAATCTACAGTGGATAAACAGAGAAACGGAATTTGACCATATCGATACTGTTGAAGAGTGGGGGTTACAAGCTAATGGTCAATCTCAAAAACAACGGACATTACTTAATTTGAGAAGGCCGTTTATGAATCATAATGGCGTTAATAGTTTGAATTTTTCACCTGAAACAGGAAAACTCGTTTTAACAACCGGAGATGGCGGCTCAGGATATGATCCGTTTAATTTAAGTCAGAATGATATGGAAATAGCCGGCAAAATAATTGAAATTGATGTAAGTAAGAATCCATCCATCGATAATCCTTCCCCAGTCACACGCTTTGACGAGATCCCAGTGCCTGTTCAGGATACGCTTACGGTAATTGCCAAAGGGGTTCGCAATCCTACAGGAATTTCCTATCAGCGATCCAATGGTCAATACATTAAATATGTAGGAAATGTGGGACAGGACCTGGAAGAATCCATTTTTTCTTTTATTTTCTATAGACCAATGCCGGTCACACAGCTTGTTCAATCAGCTTTAACGGGATCCGGTTCCAGCCAGGAAAAAGCATATATTAACCTAGGCTGGCGGGGGTGGGAAGGATCTTTTCCTACTTCGATGATCAATAACTGTTCTGCAAACCCTGCATTAGATGAGAAAACCATAGCTTATTACGATGAAGCAATAAAAACTGCAGTATTTCGTATTCACCCGATAACCAGTTATTTTCATGAAGACCCACGTCCTGACAAGTTTAGAGGAACAGCACTTACAGGGGTCCAGCCGTATATGGGGAGTGAAATCCCTGACTTAAGGGGAAGCCTCTTGTTTACTGACTTTGCCCGAAATGAAGAGCCCCGTTTTCCGGCCAGAGGCACGCTGGCCTATACCAGAATAAGGACAGATTTCAGACCAAACGATTTTAGTGTGATTCAAACCAATTATGACTTTGGATCTCAGTCCTCCTTTTATGTCAGTCTGGGAACGAACCTGGATCAGACCAAATTATATTTGGGGGCTTATGGTTCTTCCAATGTAACAGATTTCAATCAAGGCACTGTTTTTGAAATTCTTCCTTGATTTGAGACCAATTTCATATAAATGGAGTATTTAAAGTGAAAAAAATAAATATGGTCTGGCTTATTTGTATTGGAGGCTTATTAACAACAATAACGGTGCTGTTCCAATCAGCACCTGTATTTTTACCTGCCATTGGATTAGCTTTGAGTCCATTTAGTACACTGCCTGTTGCAATAGCCGCAGTATTTCACGTTTCTCTTGGTTTTGCCGTACTTTTTTCATCTTCACTGATTCTTGTTGTATTCAATATACAAGAAGCTGTCATTCTTTTCTTTACAACAGGGGCATTAGGCATGGTAATAGGAACATTGCTTTACAGGAAAGGAATATTTATTTCTATATTCATTTCAAGCATAGCCTTATCTCTAGGGATGATGTGCTTAACTTACATAATACATATTTCAGCCTTCACGGACTTAACAGGTTCTTTATCAATCCCGTTGACTTTTTTGATTTTTTATATATTTTCGCTTGTTTACGCAACCATCTGGAATATTTGCTTTAAAAAATTTATGGGTTATCTGATTAAAATAAAGCCAATTACTTAGCATGGATCCGTCTTCCGGCTCAAGCCCCTTTTAACTAGCTGCGATAGCAGCTAAGAAGTTATGCACCGTGGAGCGAGACACCTGTGGGCAAGTAGCGGAGCGGATTGAGAATATCCGATTGACTTCATAGGAGAATTCCTTAAAAAGTCTGGATACTGCATATACTTAATGGTAAAATAGAATTGTTTCAGGAATAAACATGTCGAAGAGGAAGGAATGATAAGAAGGGCATATGAAGTATTGAAAACAGATGCTAAAATCCTTACGTCGCTTGCTTCATGTGAATTTAGTCCTCTGATGGCGGAGTTTATTGATAAATATGGCATCAGATGGTGCTTGTTTGTATAATGCGGGTTCTTGATATAATGGGAGCAATACCTGCAACAACCTCTCACTCTAAGAAATTAAATTACAGAAAAAACAATAAACCACTTTCTTACCGAGGTAAGAGGGTTACCGGAAACGGTAGTTATTTATGAATATTAAAAAGCAGCAGAACCGCCTCACAAACAGGCTTCTGCTGCTTTTTCTATTTTATGAAACCGCGGTTCATAGTCTGATATGCATCTCTTAGGCCTGGTAGGGATTCATATAGGATCTTTTAATAGAGTCATCGTTCCATATTTTTTCAAAAGATATTCCTTTAAAAGGCTTGAATCAGGCTGAACCAATATATCAGTCAAAGTGTAGAACCGGGATTCTTGATATTCATTCATATCAACGACAGCGACCTTATCGTACTGTAACTGTTTATTATTTAATATAAAGCTATCATTGGTTGTGAAAATAAGCTGAATATTCTTGTTGTCTTCCTGATAGAAGGAATCTACTATAAATTTAATAACAGTTGATTGAAACTCATTGGTGATATTGTCAATTATTAATATCCCCCCTGTTTGAGATAACTCATATACTTTTATAAAAAAACATAGATATTTTATTGTATTCATAGATACGCTTGTATAGTCCGTATGGTATATTATAAACTTGCCTGTATCCCGGGATTTAATACGAAATCCAAGTTTGGGAACACCATGTTCAATGATAAAATCTTCTATTGGAAATCCAAGTTTTTGAAGTTGGTTCAGACTGTAATTGAGCGCATCAGAATTCTCAAAAATTTGGTATATATTTCTTTCTGTTTCCATATCCCTAAGAGATTGGAATGATTCAAAAGTATTAAAATAATAAACCATATGAAAATCTCTCTGTCAGTTCTTGTATATACCATATGATGATCCACAATTAGATGTTCTGCGAGAATATTCTGGTCCTTGATAGTGAATCCATATTCATAAATATGCCGGTTGCTAAGAAAGGAAAGTTCCATTTCTGTAGGCTGTGGATCAGTCTCAGTTATTTGATATGGAATAATCTTAGTCCTGCTGTTTGACCTTAAATGCGGAACAAGATAAATGCCCGGAATTGTTTTCAGGGGAAAAAGCTGTTTGAAGATAAGAGCCTGGAAACCGGAAAATGCAAGAAGCAAATTCGTTTTTCCGCTTGCATCATTCCCGTAGACAGCTAAGGTTTTGAGTAAATATTTGTTTTCAAAAGGGGCTAAATGATTTGTAAAGTCTTTACAGCAATCCGTCTTCATATCAATAAATGTCTCGTCATAAAAGGAACGGAAGTTTTTAAAGCGAAAAGAAATAATCATTATATTGTACCTCCATTATGCAACTGATAATAAGAAATAAATTCAAATTATGACACATTGAAAAAGATCCATTACCATATATACCAGAACAATATTTCAAATGCTTATTCCAGACAGCATTGATTTTTACTGCCAATACTATCGGTCAGATATATTTTTGGGGAATATATTGATATATGAATCATACTGATAAATTCATATAATTTTACCGTAAGGAAATCTTAATTTTTTATTATTTATATATTGTTAATAAATCGTTTGAGTATGATTAAAGTGAGCTTAAATCAGCAGGATTAATGAAGGGACGAGCAGTTTTAACGGATATGAAAATAGATAATATAATGGTTTTTATTTGAGATCCCCGTCCAAGGACTGCGGCCGAAAGTCCGGGACAAAAAAGTCAAGCGGATATTCGCAATCCGCTCCTCTATTTGCTTGATTCGGTTAAAATATGAATGGAAATAATTTAGAAACTACAGAGGAACTACAGATTGCTGTGTTATCTTGTTAGGGGAGGATACATTTATGTCGATACGAATTCTGCTTGTCGAGGACGATGAGCATATCTGCAGCATTGTCAAAGCTTTTTTATATGAAGCGGGATATCAAGTGGACGCCTGCCTGGACGGTGACGAAGCGTACGCCAGGTTTTATGACAACACCTATCAGCTTGTCATTCTCGATATCATGCTGCCGGGAATAAACGGGCATGTGCTTTTAAGAGAGTTTCGCAAGATTAACAATACCCCTATTCTGATGATGACTGGGCTTTCTGATGATGAGAATCAAATCAAGGCGTTTGACGGGGAGGCGGATGATTATGTGACAAAACCGTTTAAGATTCAGCTTCTGCTGAAACGTGTGGAAGCCTTGCTCCGGCGAAGCGGCACATTGGCAAAAGAAGTTCGCTGCGGCAGACTGACGCTTCTGCCGGAGGACTTTAAAGCATTCTACGATAACCAAGAGCTGATCTTCACTTACAAAGAATTTGAAATTCTTTTGCTTTTGGTACAGAACAGAGGCAGGACCGTATCTCATGAAATTATCCTGTCCCGAGTGTGGGGCTATGATTTTAACGGTGACAGAAGCACTTTGCATTCCCACATCAGAAACCTGCGGTCAAAGCTGCCTGAGAATATTATCAAAACAGTTCGCAAGGTGGGGTATAGGGTGAAGGACAAAACGGAATGAAAGATGCAGCCACCCATTCTCCACGATGATAACAGGTTATTAATAATAGCTTTGACGATTTGATATTATTTGTTTGAGCGTATATAATAATGTCAGCAATGGAGATGTCCATATGGGCTGTTCCCCAAATTGCCGGGAGTGCTTCTGACGGACGAATGAAATCTGAACGGACAAAATCTTAAAACTACAGGAAAAATACAGATTGCTGTGTTATCCTTTTTGCGGAGGAATGTATTTATGTCTATACGAATCCTGCTTGTCGAGGATGACGAGCATATATGCAATACCGTCAAAACCTTTTTATCCGAAGCCGGATATAAAGTAGACGCCTGCTCAGATGGGAACGAAGCGTATGGGAAATTCTATGACAATATATATCAGCTTGTTATTCTCGACATTATGCTGCCCGGTATGGATGGGCATGAGCTTTTGCGGGAGCTGCGCAAGCTAAGTAATACGCCCGTTCTGATGATGACTGCGCTTTCTGATGACGAAAATCAAATTATGGCTTTTGACGCAGAAGCGGATGACTATGTGACGAAACCGTTCAAAATTCAGCTTTTGCTCAAACGGGTGGAGTCTCTGCTCCGGCGCAGCGGTGCGCTGGAAAAAGAAGTCCGCTATGGTAATCTGATTCTCCTTCCGGAGAATTTTGGGGCAAGCTATGATGGTCAGGAACTGCCATTGACACGCAAAGAATTTGAACTTCTTTTGCTGCTGATTCAGAACAAGGGCCGAACTCTGTCTCACGAAATCATATTATCCCGCGTGTGGGGATATGACTTTGATGGTGACGGCAGTACCGTGCACACTCATATCAAAAATCTGCGGGCAAAGCTGCCGGAGAATATTATCAAAACAGTTCGTGGCGTGGGGTACCGGTTGGAGGGGAAGTCTGAATGATAAAGCATGGGATTTTCATTAAAGTATTTACCTACACGGTAATTGCCGTATTGCTGCTTGTCAGCGTGATGGCAGTACTGTTTTCGGGGCAATTTATGTTGTTCTACAGAACATTGCAGAACCGTCAAATAGTAGCTTCATATCAACCTTTGGTAAAACGGATTCAGACAGGCAATACCAATGACATTGCTTCAATGGGACAACGCTTTCATGAAAACAACCAGTCGTTTGTATTCCTCGTTGTGGATAATAAAGGCGATCCCATATATGCCACACCAAACGCTAATACATCAGACAATTTTCGCGGCGACTTTTTCTTTGTTGTGCATAAGGATACGGACTTCTCCGTTATTGCACAAAACAGGACGGGATTAGAATCTCTTTATCGTGATTTAGCTATTAGAGTATTTGCTGTATTTGCTGTGATGCTTGCGCTCAGCCTTTTTTGCGCATACGTTTTTGCGAAGCAAATTACCAAACCAATCAGGCAGCTTGTAAACAGCGCCGGGAGAATGGCAAATCTTGAAGAAGTCCCGCCGCCGGTAGAGCGTAAAGACGAACTTGGTGTATTGGCTCATGACATTTATTTCATGTACGAAAAACTGAAAGAGACCATATCCCAATTGGAAAATGAAATCTTGCGTGTACGTGAGTTGGAAGAAACGCAGCGGTATTTCTTTTCGGCAGCTTCTCATGAGCTGAAAACGCCTATCGCGGCTACAAGTGTCTTGTTAGAGGGGATGCTTGAAAATATAGGCGATTACAAAGACCGCCCCAAATATCTTCGCGAGTGTGTGAGAATGATGGACGTACAGGGCAAAACGATTTCAGAAATACTTGAAATCGTAAGTCTGAACAATGGGAAAATTGCGCCTGTTCCTGAAAAACTGAATATCGGAGATACGGTTTTGGGTATGCTGCCTGACTATCAGCTTATATCGGAAGCAAACGACTTGCGTATCATTACGGATATTCCTGCCGGAATTAACTGCCTTATAGATCCTAAAATGTTTCAAAAGGCAATTTCCAATATCATATTGAATGCGGTGCAGAATACGCCCAAAGGGGGCGAGGTTCGGATATGGGGCGAACAGGCAGCAGAGCAATTCCGCCTTTGCGTAATGAATACTGGAGCGAGGATTGACGATGGGGTTCTGCCGAAGCTGTTTGACCCGTTCTACCGCGTGGATAAGGCGCGGAGCCGGGAAATTGGACGGAGCGGCCTGGGACTGACCATTGTGCGGAAAACACTGGAAGCCATGAACATCAATTTTGCTTTAGAAAATACCCCGGATGGAGTTCTGTTTTGGATGGACTTGCCAAAAGCATGAGCTGCCATAAGGAGAAAATGAATTTGAGGACAGAAAAGCAAGACACTCTTACCAAATAAAACAATCCATCGCTTAGACCGGCAGGGTTATCCCTGCCGGTCTTTTTTCTCACCGCTACAGACAAATTACAGGCTGGCTACAGGGGAAATACAGATGGGTTTGCCATAATAGCAATCGTGGCACACATAGGTATTTGTATCTTTGAAAGGAGGCTTTTTTGCAAATGGGAAAAAAAGCAGATGAACGTAAGCTGAGTCGTCATAAACGTCGGGCGAAGCGGTATCATAAAAGGCCGTTTGTCTCATGTGGGTTCCTTATCGTTCTGGCAGCTGCCGCTGGTTTGCTATGGAACAGACAACTTCCTGCACGTGATACAAATTCCTTGCTTGACCCCCCTCTGTTAATCGAGAGCAGTGCGAATGTGAAGCCGGATGAAATGTCCGGCGGTACAGCAAAAGAAGTTTTAGATGAAGCGGAGTGGAGCCTTATTCTGGTAAACAAGTGGAATCCCATCCCCGCCGGATACGACGTAGAACTAAAGCGGCTGTGGAATGGGGAATCCGTTGATATCCGGATTTACCCTGCACTCCAAAAAATGTTTGATGCCGCAAGGGCAGATGGAGTTTATCCCATTGTCGCATCCGGATACAGAACAACGGAAAAACAGCAAAAAATCATGAATGAAAAAATCGCCGTTTATGAGGCGGAGGGTTATTCCCCTGCAAAGGCCCAAAAGGAGGCGGAGGCCTGGGTGGCTGTTCCTGGGACGAGCGAACATCAGCTCGGAATTGCGGTGGACATTAATGCAGACGGTATTCATTCTTCTGGAAATGAAGTTTACGGGTGGCTGAACGAAAACGCCTATCGTTTCGGCTTTATCCGCCGCTATCCGCCCGATAAAACGGAACTCACTGGAGTCAGCAACGAGCCGTGGCATTACCGTTATGTTGGTATTGCGGCCGCCACAGAAATGTATGAGCAAAACCTTTGCCTTGAAGAATACTTGAATACCCAAGACTGAAAGGCGATTTGCCATGGACAAAAGGCCTGAGTGCTGCACAGAGTTACAAACAGCAGTGTTGAGTGATCCTATGAGAGCGGTGGGATTTATGAATTAAGCAAGGAGGTGCTCTTGTGAGCAGAAAAAGAGTGACGCAAATATTTCCTTTCCTGTTGCCTGTCAGGGAGATGCAGCGAAAGATGTGCTTTTATGCCAGAATGCAATATGACAACTGTCATTATACGGAAATCATTGATAACAATCAGCTTCCTTATGTACTCTTTAAAGCAGGTTGTGCATTATACAACAGCAATACCGGATTTGATATGGTATTTCAAGAAAACAAGGTATTTAACCTAAAGCTGGCGGCAAATACATTAAACGGCATTTTGATCCGGCCGGGTGACACTTTTTCTTTTTGGAGGCTTGTACGCAATGGGGACAAGCATATTCCCTATAAAGACGGACTTACGGTGATAAACGGCAAGCTCACCACCAGGCCGGGCGGTGGAATGTGTCAAATGAGCAATTTGTTGTTTTGGATGTTTCTTCACACGCCTCTGACGGTCGTTGAGCGGAGCGGACATAAGGTCAAGGAGTTTCCGGAACCCAACAGTGACGAAATCAAAGGGGTGGACGCAACGATCTCTGAGGGATGGCTTGATCTTAAGGCAAGGAATGATACCAAATGCACCTATCAAATTTCAGTGACGTTTGATGATGAAAATATCGTCGGCATGGTGCTTGTTGATAAGCGGCCCCAAGTGCTGTACCGAGTTGTAAACGGCAGCACCCAGTATTGCCGTGAAAGCGGAGGGATTTATGAATACGCAAAAGTTGAAAGAGCAGAAATTGACGCGGATACCGGGAAAGTAACAGGCCAAAAGCTGCTTTATACAAACAAATGTAAAATCTGCTACCCCCTTCCGGAAAACGTGGAAATTCAGGAGGCAAAAAGATGACTGAAAATTTTGGCATAACTGTTTATGGCTGCGAGCCGGATGAAGCGGAGATGTTCCGCCGGCTGTCGCCTGCTCTCTGTATCACCCCCACCATGGTAAGTGATGCGGTATCAGAAACCAACGCAAGATTAGCTGCCGGCAATCAATGCGTCAGCGTGGGACACAAGTCCGAGGTTTCCGAATCCGTTATTCTTGCGCTGAGAGACGCAGGAGTGAAGTATATTTCAACCCGAAGCATCGGCTGCAATCATATTGACATAAAGGCCGCCGGGAGAATGGGCATCTCTGTGGGCACCGTGGCGTATTCGCCGGACAGCGTTGCGGATTATACCTTGATGCTGATGCTGATGGCAGCACGGAACGCAAAATCCACCATACATTCTGTGGAAAAACAGGATTTCAGCCTGAACAGCATTCGGGGAAAGGAGCTGCGGGACATGACCGTAGGTGTTCTTGGGACGGGCCGTATTGGGAAAGCGGTGATGGAACGGCTGCAGGGCTTTGGCTGTTATGTGCTGGCTTATGATTCCAACCAAAGAACAGAGGGAAACTATGTTTCACTTTATGAGCTGCTGAGCAGCAGCGATATTGTCACACTTCATGTACCGCTGGGCGAGGATACGCGCCATATTATCGGTCGTGATCAAATTAGGAAAATGAAGCGGGGCGCGGTTCTGATCAACACGGGGCGTGGCGCGCTTATAGATACCGGTGCGCTGGTGGAGGCATTGAAAAGCGGAATGCTGGGAGGGGCGGCCTTGGATGTATTGGAGGGAGAGGAGGAAATCTTTTACTCCGATTGCTCACTAAAACCAATCAATCATCCATTTTTGCAGCAGCTGCAAAGGATGCCAAATGTAATAATCACACCTCACACGGCTTACTATACCCAAGGGATGCTGCGTGAAACGGTTGACAATACAATGAAGAACTGTTTAAGTTTTGAAAGGAGCCTGAAAGATGAATAAAATAAAAGTTGCAATCCTGTTTGGTGGCTGCTCCGAGGAACATGATGTGTCGGTAAAATCCGCAATGGAGATTGCCGCAAACATTGACACTGAAAAATACCAGCCCATATACATTGGAATTACAAAATCCGGTGCATGGAAGCTGTGCGAAAAACCGTGCACAGAATGGGAAGAACTCAGCTGCTGCAGTGCCATACTCTCACCGGATAAAGAAATGCATGGGCTGATAGTGAACAGAAACCATAAATATGAAATTCAACCTGTTGATGTGGTATTTCCGGTTTTGCACGGCAAGTGGGGGGAGGATGGGTCAATACAGGGCCTGTTTGAATTATCCGGCCTCCCCTATGTGGGCTGTGATATTCAAAGCTCCGCGGTTTGTATGGACAAATCACTGGCGTACATCCTTGTGAAAAACGCGGGAATCCCTGTTCCTGAATTCCAGATGATTCGTAAAAACGACAGGCCGGCAGCAGATAAGTTTTCCTATCCGGTTTTTGTGAAGCCCGCGCGGTCAGGGTCATCATTTGGCGTGAATAAAGTTAATAATGCAGAGGAATTGGATGCTGCAATTGAAGCGGCGGGACAATATGACACAAAAATCTTAGTTGAGCAGGCTGTTTTGGGCTGTGAGGCCGGCTGTGCCGTATTGGGAGAGGGTTCCCGGCTGATTGTCGGCGAGGTGGATCAAATCAGGCTGCGGCACGGTATTTTTCGCATTCATCAGGAAGCTCAGCCGGAAAAAGGTTCTGAAAACGCGATGCTCACCGTACCCGCAGACCTTCCGCCAGAGGTTCGGGAACGGATACGGGAAACTGCGAAAAAAATATATGGGGCACTGGGCTGCAGAGGTCTTGCCCGTGTTGATCTGTTTTTACAGGAGGATGGCCGCATTGTGCTGAACGAGGTCAATACCCTGCCAGGATTCACATCCTACAGCCGCTATCCCCGTATGATGGCTGCCGCAGGCATCACGCTTCCCCAATTGATTGACCGCCTGATCGAATTGGCGCAAAAGAGGTGACTACCATGGAAAAGGGATTTGTTTTTTTGGATGAAATTCTGCAGGGCGTCCGCTGGGATGCCAAGTATGCCACATGGGATAATTTCACAGGAAAACCGGTAGACGGATATGAAGTAAACCGCATCGTAGTAACTCAGGCCGTAGGACAGGCGCTGCGGGAAGCCAAAAGCCGGGCGGCGGCGCTTGGGTACGGTTTGCTGTTATGGGATGGGTACCGGCCAAAATGTGCGGTGGACTGTTTTCTTCACTGGGCCGCACAGCCGGAGGATCACCTCACAAAAGAAAGATATTATCCGAATATTAAGCGAGGCGAGATGATTGCAAAGGGATATGTGGCATCACATTCCAGCCATAGCCGCGGAAGTGCGGTGGATCTTACCCTTTACCACCTGGATACGGATACCCTTGTTCCCATGGGAAGCAGCTTCGACTTTATGGACGAGCGTTCCCACCATGCGGCAAAAGGAATTGGGGATATGGAGGCCCGGAACCGTGAGCGCCTGCGCTGCATCATGGAAAGCAGCGGGTTTAAAGCATATCGCTTTGAATGGTGGCATTATGTACTGATTAACGAACCGTACCCGAATACCTATTTTGATTTTCATGTTGCGTAGAGAAAAGTTCTGATTGATATAGTACGGCTGAACCTATTAGTAATTAAAGAACAAGAGGCTAAGACTCAGGGCCAGGCGTTTTTACAGGCATACTAAAAATGCCCCAAAGGGGCGCAGAAAAAGAAAAGAGCCTGCTGCGAACATTGACCGCAAACAGGCTCATAGCGGAAGCGGTGGGATTCGAACCCACGTGCCCTTGCGGACAACCGCATTTCGAGTGCGGCTCGTTATGACCACTTCGATACGCTTCCATTTAATAATTATTCAGTTTCGGAGCAAACGCATAAAAACCACAGAAATCCAGCCTTTGCACCAATTTATCTGATACTTCGCTCTTAAGAAAAGACGAACGATACAATTATACACGAAAAGTACAGTTTTGGGTAGTACTTTTAGTAAAATTTTTGTTTTTTCCCGTATAAGCTTTTGTACTATGGAAATAATAGGAATGTATATGAAAAAGTACTTATTTTTTCTGGAATGCTCGTTTGTTTTTTGTTAAAAAAAGAGATAAAATAATTAGGATCATGGCAAAGGGGTGCTTAAGGTGAGACACTTAAAACACACGTTTTCTACAGTAGAAGAATTGGTTGCATTTGTGGTAAGGGCAGAAAAGTGTAACTGTGATGTTAAAGTTGTTTATAATCAACTGGTTATTGACGGAAAGTCACTGATGGGTATTATGATTATCGGCATTGGAAAACAGGTAGAAATTATTTGCTATAATACGGCTGTTTCTCCTGAAGAACTAGTGGGCCATGCAGCTTGAAAACCAGATACAAATAAAATCAATAAACCGGTCCCAGCTTCTTAAAATAGAAAGCGGGGACCGGTTTATTTTATAAAAAATGCGGTTTTTCCTTGCAAACAGGATTTTAAGGGAATATAATCTTATATTGTTTGCAAGGGATTACTTGTAAATGAATAACATGGTATTTGACTTAAAGGAGGTAATATTATGGAGACTGAAGGCCACACGGTAAAGAAAACCATAAACCGTTACCGCAGTTTTCGCTATGCATTAATACTGGAAGGCATTGTCATAGGGGCCATATCAGGAGCGGTTGTTGTGCTTTTCCGGTATCTGTTAAGCTATGCGGATAAAATTCTGAACTCTGTTTTGGATTACGGAAAGGATCATATCTGGTTTATACCGGTATGGTTTATTTTTTTGGCAGCCGCGGCATTTGCTGTGGCCCTTTTGCTTAAATGGGAGGCTTTTATATCAGGAAGCGGAATTCCCCAGGTGGAAGGGGAGATGATCGGGGAACTGGATCCCTGCTGGTGGAAGGTTCTTGCAGCCAAGCTGGGCGGCGGTTTGCTGTCATTGGGGTGCGGCCTTTCCCTGGGAAGGGAAGGCCCAAGCATTCAGCTGGGCTCCATGGCTGCCAAGGGATTCTCACGGCTGACAAAAAGGGCCAAGACAGAGGAAAAGCTGCTTATCACCTGCGGAGCCAGCGCAGGGCTTTCGGCTGCTTTTAATGCCCCTATTGCAGGAGTTCTCTTTTCCCTGGAAGAGGTTCATAAACATTTCTCACCAGAGGTGCTGCTGTCCACCATGGCTTCCTCCATCACTGCCGATTTTGTATCCAAAAATGTCTTTGGAATGCAGCCTGTTTTTGACTTCCAGATCACACGGATGATGCCATTGCATACTTATGGCCATGTCATCCTTTTAGGCCTGATCATGGGAGGGATGGGCGTGGTATATAACACCTGCCTTTCAGGGACACAGGATTTATACCGGAAGATCCCCAGTCAGAACACAAGGCTTATGATTCCGTTTTTATCAGCCGGAGTGTTCGGTCTTATCTATCCCTATGTATTGGGCGGCGGTCATTCCCTGGTGGAGGTTTTGACTTCAGGGGAGATGATGTTTGGGTCTCTATGCCTGCTCCTGGTTTTGAAATTCGGTTTTTCCATGATAAGCTTTGGTTCGGGCGCTCCGGGAGGAATCTTTCTTCCGCTTTTGGTGCTTGGAGCTGTGATCGGAAGCATTTATTTCACTGCGGTCGGAATGGTGTCCCATTCGTTAGACGGGCTTTTGGATAACTTTATTATTTTAGGAATGGCCGGATATTTTTCTGCTATAGTCCGGGCGCCTATTACCGGCATTATTCTGATCAGTGAGATGACCGGCTCCTTTTCCCATTTGCTGACCTTGTCCATGGTGTCCCTGGCAGCCTATGTGGTTCCGGATCTGGTTCATTGTGCACCGGTATACGACCAGCTTCTTCACCGCCTTCTTTCAAGGCTGAACCCGGGGAAAGAGTCATCCCTTACAGGAGAAAAGGTTCTGGTGGAAGGCATGATTTTTCATGGAAGCGAGGCTGAGGGCCGTAAGGTTTCTGAAATCAGGTGGCCCAGGACCTGCCTGCTGATATCGTTAATGCGGGGAGAGGCTGAGTTTGTTCCAAGAGGGGAGACAAAGTTTACTGCAGGAGATAAAATCGTAGTCCTGTGCGATGAAACGGTACAGGGGGAGCTTCACCGGGTGCTCCGGGATGTGTGTGAGACTGTGAAAATGGGTCATAAGGCTTAAACGCATGAGATAAATACCATGTTTTAGGTTGACTTTTCCATAAAAAAAGACGTAAACTTAAGGAAATGGAAAATCAGGAGTTAAGACATGAAAAATCAGGGAATGGAAAGCCGTGACGAACTGGAACGCCGCCGCCGTGCCAGAGACCGGCGGAGGAAGCTGAAAAAGAAGCAGAAAAGAAAGCGGATGCTTTACATAGGGGCCTGGGTTCTTGCGCTGTCCGTTGTTTTAGCGGGGATCATATGGATCATGAGCCTGTTGTTTGCAAGAAATTATGTGGATTTAAAGAAGATTTCCATGCCGGAATGGGTCCAACAGGATTTTCTTGACCCCAATCCTTTTTCAAGACCAACAACGGAAATGAACCGGGTCAATGAAATAGTGATTCATTATGTGGCCAATCCAGGGACCACAGCCAAACAGAACATGAATTATTTCAACAGCCTCCAGGATCAGAAAGGGATTAAGAAAATCTCCGCCAGCAGCCATTTTATCATAGGGCTGGAGGGGGAGGTTCTTCAGGGGATACCCATTTATGAAATGGCCTATTCCACATCAAAGGAAAAAAATGTGGATACGGTTTCCATTGAATGCTGCCATCCCGATGAGACAGGAAAATTTAACGATGCTACCTATGATTCTCTGGTAAACCTGACTGCCTGGCTGTGCAGGAACCTGGGCCTGACGGAAAAAGATGTGATCAGGCATTACGATGCCACGGGAAAGGACTGTCCAAGGTATTTTGTGGCTCACGAGGATGCATGGAAGACATTCCTTTCAGATGTAAAGACTGCCAGAAAGCAGCCAATTGAAGAAGAAAAATAAAAAATAAAAATCTCCAATAGGCTCTGTTAAGCTTATTGGAGATTTCTCCATGGTCAGCTTATTCTTCATTAAATAATTCCCGTTCAATGATCCTTACGGCATCTGCGATGCAGTCATCGCAGGAGCGGAGGATATTTCCGGTTTCCACACCCTTTAAATCCTTGCAGATCACGCTTCCGTTCTGTTCCTTAAAATCTGACAGGCATTTTTTAGACGATTCATAGGAGGTCCGTTTGGAATCCGGCTTATGAAGGCGGGCAGAGCTGTTCTTTAGCCCGGAAAGCACGGCAGCAGCCCCGATGGCACCGCAGGTACCTTCCATGCCGCCCATACCAAGGCCCATGCCCTCCGTAAAGCGAAACATGGTTTCTTCGTCAATTCCTGTTTTATCACAGAAAACACAGGAGACAGCCTGTGCACAATTATATCCTTTTGCATGTTTGTTAAATGCTTCTTCCACTCTTTTCGATGTTGTATCTGACATGCTATGTTCCTCCTGAAATCATGGTATTGATTGAATTGCTGCCTAAGCTTCGGTCCTGGCGGAGAGTAAGCGAAATTTACTGAATATTATGTGAAACAGGAATCCTCCCAGACAGGTTGCAAACAGATAGACTGCATTTCCTGCGGATATTCCGTACTTTAACGCAATTTCATGAAAAACGATCTGGGCCGACGGGTAATAAGGCGAAATATAGAACATATCCGCCTGACCCAAAGGCTTTGCTGTCCGGTTAATAATAGAAGCAATGATACAGCAGACGAAAAACAGGGGAAGCGTCCGCACAAATCCAAAAAGCGAAGTATCGGAAAGCCGGGAGAATGCAATCGCCAGCCCTATATAAATCAAAAGCAGGTGCCAGACCAGGCCGTGAAGGGTTAAAAACCAGTAAGGATGAAACAGTCCTGAAGGTTCTGCCAGCGCCATGACGCCTCCTAAAAGGTTAAAATCCTGCATAAAGGTGCAGAGAACTCTTTGGCCGTCCCTAGAAGGGACCAGAGGCAGGATTAGGCAGAAATACATGGGAAGGCTGCACAGCTGAAATGGAAAATACCACCAGTTGTAGGTCTGTTCGTTTACCACATAATATAAAAAAAGCTGTTTCCAGCATTCGGTGGCAGCAAGAAGGAGGCCGCAGAAGAAAAGCAGCCGGGGAAGCCTGGAACTGTTTATTTTTCTGGTGGTGTAATAAGCCAGAAAAACCACAGCGGCAAGTCCTATGGCAATAAATATGATGTGGAACAGAGAATAAGGGGCCGGCGGATTCATGGGCCACGCTGTTTTTACAATGAAATCCTTCATAAATCAATACTGACCTTTCTTTCATGCTTCCAATTAAGCCATATTATATAGGATTGCCTGAAAACATGCAAGATAAATGAAAATACTTGGGAAAAATAAGAATCTTCTTCTTATTAAGTACTTGATTAATTCCGAAAATGCTATATAATGTATAACTGATACTTTATTCAATAATTATGCATGTTTGTGTATATAAGAGGAGGAATCATTATGAAAAAGAATGTAATCGCAATCGCGGGGGTTGTATGTATGGCAGCGTTATTAACTGCCTGTGCCGGTTCCGGAACAAAGACAGAGACAACTGCAGCAGGCCAGGATGAAGCTGCCGGAAAGCTGGTCATGGTGACCAACGCGGAATTTCCGCCCTATGAATATCATGATAATAACCAGATCGTTGGAATTGATGCGGATATTGCAAAGGCAATCGCTGACAAGATGGGTGTGGAGCTGGAAATTCAGGACATGGCCTTTGATTCCCTGATCCCGGCTGTTCAGTCCGGTAAAGCAGACTTTGCTGCAGCCGGTATGACCGTCAATGAAGACCGTAAGAAAAACGTTGATTTTACCGATACCTATGCAGAAGCAGCCCAGGTCATCATTGTAAAAGAAGGCAGCGAGATCAAGACACCGGATGATTTGACCGGAAAGAAGATCGGCGTACAGACCGGTACTACCGGAGATATTTATGCGGAGGATATTGAGAGTGCGGACATCCAGCGTTTTAATAAAGGAATGGAAGCAGTTATGGCGCTTACCCAGGGTAAGATTGATGCGGTTATCATTGACCGTGAGCCTGCAAAGGTGTTTGTTAAGGAAAATACAGGCTTAGTGATCCTTGATGAGGCATTTACTGAAGAAGAGTATGCCATTGCTATTAAAAAAGGCAACGCAGAGCTGTTAGAGAAGATGAACGGAGCCATCAAGGAATTAAAGGAATCCGGTGAATTAAAGAAGATCGTAGATAAATACATCACCGCGGAATAAGAAAAAGGATGAGTGCCATGTTGGAAAAGCTAAGAGATGATTTTTATCAGAATTTTATCGTGGATGACCGTTGGAAATACATTACCGGCGGTTTGCAAAACACGTTGAAGATCACATTTTTTGCAGTTTTGATCGGTATTTTACTGGGATTTCTGGTTGCGATCATACGTTCAACCTATGAAAATACCGGCAAGCTGAAAATATTAAATGGGGTTTGCAGCGTTTACCTGACGGTGATCCGCGGTACGCCGGTGGTGGTGCAGCTTATGATCATGTATTTTGTCATTTTTGCATCCACTGATCCGGGTCAGGTGCCTACGGCCATCCTGGCATTTGGAATCAACTCTGGCGCCTATGTGGCGGAAATCTTCCGGAGCGGAATCAGTTCCATAGAAAAAGGGCAGTTTGAGGCGGGCCGCAGCCTGGGCTTTAATTACGCCCAGACCATGTGGTTCATCATCATGCCTCAGGCCTTTAAAAATGTAGTTCCTACTCTTGCCAATGAGTTCATTGTTCTGTTAAAAGAGACCTCTGTGGCAGGATACATAGGGCTGCAGGATTTGACAAAGGGCGGCGATATCATCAAAAGCCGTACCTATTCTGCGTTCATGCCTCTGATTGCAGTGGCCGTTATTTATCTGGTTATGGTTATGGTATTTTCATATCTCGTAAAATTGCTGGAGAGGAGGCTGCACAGAAGTGAGCATTAATAGAATGGAAGATCCCCTGATTCAGGTACAGAATCTGGGTAAGAAATTTGGCGACACAGAAGTGCTTAAGGACATATCCGTTGATATTTATAAAGGAGATGTGGTATGTGTCATCGGGCCTTCCGGTTCCGGAAAAAGTACGTTTCTCCGCTGCTTAAACCGTCTGGAGGAGCCTACAGGGGGACATATCCTGTTTGAAGGCGTGGACATTGTGGACAGGAAGACAGACATTGATAAGCACCGTCAGAAAATGGGTATGGTATTCCAGCAGTTTAATTTATTTCCCCACATGACCATTTTGAAGAATTTAACCCTTGCTCCCATGAAGCTTCAGGGGCGCAGTAAGCAGGAGGCGGAGACCCAGGCCTTGGAACTGCTTCATAAAGTAGGTCTTGCCGACCGGGCGGAATCCTATCCAAATCAGCTTTCCGGAGGTCAGAAGCAGCGAATTGCCATTGTCCGTGCCCTGTGCATGAATCCGGATGTGATGCTGTTTGACGAACCAACTTCAGCTCTTGATCCTGAGATGGTAGGAGAGGTGTTGAATGTTATGCGGGGACTGGCCGAGGAACGGATGACCATGGTGGTGGTCACTCATGAAATGGGCTTTGCCAAAGAAGTGGCGACCCGGGTCATGTTTATGGACGGCGGTTATTTCCTGGAGGAAAACGAACCGAATGAATTCTTTACCAACCCTCAAAATGACAGACTGAAGCTGTTTTTAAGCAAGGTGCTTTAACACTACAGCGCCCCGGTGACTTTATAGTGACCAGGGCGCTGTATATTTATGGGCATTTAAAGGATTCTGCCCATATAGTATTCATCAACATAGATCCCGTTTACCAGCAGGGATTTTTTCTTTGTCCCTTCGATCTGAAATCCCATTTTCTCATATAAGTGTATTGCTGCTTCATTATGGGTCATTACCGTTAATTCCAGTCTTGTGACATGATGTTCCTGCGCCCATTTTTCCAGCTCTTCAAAAAGCTTTTCTCCCAATCCCATTCCTCTGTAATCCTTTAATATCCCGATCACAATATAAGCCCTGTGCCTGATTCTGGCCGCAGAACCTCTTGAGGCGGATAAAAAGCCTGCAATGCGTTCCTCATCCTCAAGGATCAATGTCAGGGAGCCGGAAGTGACTGTGCTTCTGATATTTGCTTCCATGTCCTCAACCGTGGTGGTCCGTTCACCTGGCTCAAGCATCATAAAGCTTGTTTCCTTATCAAGTTGTTTCAGCATATCTAAAAAATTTCGGGAATCGTCTGTTCTTACCGGTCTTATAGTCATTGTTTGGCCTCCTGTTTATGTTTTGCCAGTGCATTCCATTATATAGGATGAATGAAGGATATGCAAATACAGCCGGGAGTAAATACCAAAGGGATTGCAGGATATGATCTTCGGCCGGATTGGTTATTGAAATAGCGGAAATGGTATGTTATAATAGTTTTATATCGGTCCGGAGAGAAAGAGAGAGCACAGTGGGACAACTAAAAGGTTGTCTTTTGGGTGCGCTTTTTTTTGTGGGCAGAAAAAAGGGATCTTATTTGATACCATTATTTTACAGGGGGGTTAAAAATCATGTATCAAACAATCATCATAGAAGATGACCCTATCGTTGCTTCTATTAATCGCCACTATGTGGAATTAAACAAAGATATGGAAGTGTGTGGTTGTTTTTCCAACGGACAGGATGCTCTTAACTATCTGGAGGGGCATTCCGTGGATTTGGCCATTACGGAACTGTATATGCCGAAAATGGATGGAATGGAACTTTTACGGGAGATTCGGAGACAGGAGAAGGATCTGGATGTCATAGTAGTAAGTTCCGTCAATGATGTGAAGCATGTGAAGAAGTTTCTTTCTCTTGGAATTATTGATTATCTGATAAAACCATTTGAATATACCAGATTTAACCATGCTTTGGAAAAGTTCACAAAAAACCAGGAACTGCTGAAGCCCCGCAATTTCTCCCAGTCCCAGCTGGATAAGCTTTTTCACTTTTCTTCTCTGCTCCAGGCAGAAGAAGGCAGCAAGGGAATCCAGGAAGCTACTTTAAACAGCATATTGGATTATATGAAAATGCACCAGCCAAATCCAATGACAAGCGAAAAAATCGCCAAAGCTGTCCAGCTGTCCAGTGTGACGGTCAGAAGGTACATGAACTATCTGCTGGAAAAACAGAGGGTAGTCAGTGACATTGATTATAATACAGGAGGAAGGCCTGGTGTTGTCTATCACTACATAATGGAAGAAGACAGCCTGGCAGAGTGAGAAAAGCGCCGGAAACACTGTGTAAGTGTTCCGGCGCTTTCCTGTTTTTTAATGGTCACTTTTGCAGGATTGTAAGGAAAAGTTATGCCCAGGGGATTGCGCTGTAGAGAAGAACTGCAGCAAGGGCGCCGGCCAGGGGGCCGAAAATCACAATAGGAGCATAGCTCCAGTTGGAACTGCCTTTATCCTTGATGGGAAGAACTGCGTGAGCAAGGCGGGGGCCTAAGTCTCTGGCAGGATTGATGGCGTATCCGGTTAAGCCTCCAAGGGACATACCGATGGAAACGATGATTCCAAACACCAGAAGGTTATTGACTCCCGCAGGAACATCTCCTGCCTGTCCGATGCCTTTAATGGCAAATACCAGGACAAAGGTCCCGATGGTTTCGCTTAAAAGGTTGCGGGCTTTGTTGGGAATCGCAGGCGAAGTGCAGAACACTCCCAATTTAGTGGCCTGGTTTTCCGTTGCGTCAAACTGATCTTTAAACAGTAAATAAACCAGGACAGCACCGGCAAATGCTCCCGCAAACTGTGCGGTCACATATCCCGGAACAAGGTCCCATGGAAGGCTTCCGTCTGCAGCCAGGGCAATGGTAATAGCCGGATTAAAATGAGAACCGGAAGCTGCTCCAAAGATAAATGCGGGAATCATAACAGCCAGCCCCCATGCAATGGTGATCTGGACGGGGCCAGCTCCCTTCATACCGGTCTTATCCAGGTTAACATTGGCGACCACGCCTTCTCCAAGCAAAATCATAATCATAGTTCCTAAGAATTCTGCTAAATATATTAACATACATTTCCTCCCCAAATCTTTTAATTCATTTTTTAATTTTCTTTTGCCCAATCAAAGGAATATTTCACAGCCCTGTTCCAGCCGCTGATTCTTTTTGCCCGTTCTTCCCCGCTGATACCAGGTTCAAAGGTTCTGTCAATGGCCCAGTTCTTTATGACCTCTTCCTTATTTGCCCAATATCCCACTGCCAGACCTGCCAGATAGGCAGCTCCCATAGCAGTAGTCTCCACGCATTGAGGACGGTTTACAGGTGCGTTTATGATATCTGCCTGTGTCTGCATGAGATAATTGTTGGCACTGGCGCCTCCGTCAACCTTAAGTGATGCCAGCTTGATTCCGGAATCCGACCTCATTGCCTGGAGCACGTCATTTACCTGATAGGCCAGGGAATCTAAGGTGGCTCGGATGATGTGGTACTTGTTTACTCCCCGGGTAATTCCCACCACAGTGCCTCTGGCGTACTGATCCCAGTGGGGAGCTCCCAGTCCTGTAAAAGCAGGAACGACGTAACATCCGTTGGTGTCCTTTACCTTGCGGGCCATATATTCGGAATCCTGAGCGGAATCAATGAATTTCAGTTCATCCCGAAGCCACTGGACTGCGGCTCCTGCTACAAAGATGGAGCCCTCCAGGGCATATTCAACTTTTCCATCCAGCCCCCAGGCAATGGTAGTCACCAGGCCGTTGCTGGAGAAAACAGGCTTTTCTCCTGTATTCATCAGCAAGAAGCATCCGGTTCCATATGTATTTTTAGCTTCACCGGGGGTAAAGCAGGTCTGCCCGAAAAGTGCTGCCTGCTGGTCCCCAGCAGCGCCGCTGACCGGAATAGGGCCGCCAAAGAATTGAGATTCCGATTCTCCGTATATACAGCTTGAAGGCTTTACCTGGGGAAGCAGGGAACCTGGAATGTCAAGTTCTGAAAGGATGTCATTGTCCCACTCTAAGGTATTGATATTAAACATCATGGTCCGGGAAGCGTTGGAGTAATCGGTTACGTGAACCCGTCCTTTTGTCAGCTTCCAGATCAGCCATGTTTCTACGGTTCCGAATAGGAGTTCTCCTCTTTCGGCCCGTTCTCTTACTCCCTCTACGTTGTCCAGGATCCATTTTAATTTTGTAGCGGAAAAATAAGCGTCAATGACCAGGCCGGTTTTGGAACGGAAGGTGCCGACCAACCCCTTTTCTTTTAAGGAGTCACAGTATTCAGAAGTTCTGCGGCATTGCCATACGATTGCGTGATAGACGGGATCACCTGTTTCTTTATCCCATACAATCGTGGTTTCCCTCTGGTTGGTAATGCCGATTGCAGAAATATCTTCTGCAGAAGCTCCTATTTTGGACATGGCTTCCACTGCAACCCCCAATTGCGTGGACCAAATCTCATTTGCATCGTGCTCTACCCAGCCTGGTTTTGGAAAATACTGGGTGAATTCCTTTTGAGCAACACTGCAGATTTCCCCTTTTTCATTGAACAGAATACACCGGTTACTTGTTGTGCCCGCATCCAATGCCATTACATAGTTTGCCATAAAAAATCTCCTTCTCCTTTTTATTTTTTAGCCAAATCAAGTGTCAAGCGGATTGCCAATATCCGCTTGACTCATTATAGGAAAATCCAATCGAAAAAAGAAGAATAGGAAAGTAAAGAATGAATTATGAAAGTAAGAAATACCGGTCCGTTTTTTTTACTTACAAAATGTGTTTAATATTTGTCAATGATTCCACTCTTCTCTGTTTTATGATAAATTATAAATATAAAAGGTCGGGGGCAGAGGTTTTTGTCTTACGGGAGCCAATGCTTTAAATAAATATTAAAAATACAGGAGGTATTTTATGGGAAGCAAAACAAACATTGTGGATTGGAAGACAATTACAGATTTTGTGGTGGAGGCGTTCAAGGGGTATGGGATTCCGGAAGAAGACGCGAAAATCTGTGCAGATGTATTGCTGGAGTCTGACAAGCGGGGAATTGAATCTCATGGAGTCAATCGTTTTAAGCCCATATATCTGGACCGCATCAAAGCGGGAATCCAGAATCCGGTCACAAATTTTGAAGTAGTAAAGGAAACAAAAACTACGGCGGTTGTGGACGGACACGACGGCATGGGTCAGGTAATCGGTGTAAAATCCATGAATATGGCCATTGAGAAGGCCAAAGAATACGGCATGGGCATGGTGGTTGCCCGCAATTCCACCCACTACGGCATTGCAGGCTACTATGCGACCATGGCTTCCCAGGCAGGGTGTATCGGTATTACAGGAACCAACGCAAGGCCTTCCATTGCTCCTACCTTTGGTGTGGAAAACATGCTGGGAACCAATCCTCTTACCTTTGGAATGCCTACTGATGAGGAATTCCCCTTTGTGCTGGACTGTGCTACTTCCATTACCCAAAGAGGCAAAATCGAATACTATTCCCGTATCGGCAAATCCACTCCTTCCGGTATGGTAATCGGGCGGGACGGGCAGCCCCAGACGGATTCAGACCAGATCCTCGCTGACTTGAATACAGGTAAAGCGGCCCTTGCACCTCTGGGCGGAATCGGTGAAGAACTGGCAGGCTACAAGGGATACGGCTATGCCACTGTGGTTGAAATTCTTTCCGCTGCTTTGCAGCAGGGAAATTTCTTAAGAGCCTTAACCGGCATTGGAGAAGAAGGAGAAAAGGTTCCCTTCCACTTAGGCCACTTCTTTATTGCCATTGATACGGAAGCCTTTATGGGCCTGGATTCCTTTAAAAAGACCTGCGGCGATATTCTCCGGGATCTTCGCGGCTCTGTCAAAGCACCTGGAGAAGACCGCATTTATACGGCAGGTGAGAAGGAATACCTGGTATGGCTGGAGCGTAAAAACAGCGGAGTGCCGATCAATGAGGCAGTACAGAAAGAGCTTATTAAAATCAGGGATGAATTGGGACTCACCCAGTATCGTTTCCCTTTTGAATAAGAAGCAGAAATGATGTTATTGCCGGATTCTGATATGCTCCTTTCCAGGCTGACAAGTGAAATAATAAAGCTTGTTTGCCTGGGAGGGAGCATTTTCCATGCCATAAATTCAACGGGCTTTAACATGTGATTTAAGAAAAGTTTTGGAAATGGTAAGTGTTTAATCTCATATATCCTGGAATGACTGGTTGCTCTTTTCTTTATGGAATGTTAGAATAAGTAGGAGTTTTTAATAACTGATTTTACCATAAGAAAGCTGGAATAAAGATGTATTGTATGAGTGTAAGCCATAAAAAGGCCTCTGTGAATATCCGGGAACGGTTTGCCTTCAGTGAAAAAGAAAAGACAGAATTTATGAAACGGCTGATGAAGAAGGAAGCGGTGACCGGTGTGGTCGTACTTTGTACCTGCAACCGCAGTGAGATTTACGTTTCAGGAACAAAGCAGGCCATGGGAGAACTGCAGCGGGAGGCGGCTGATTTTAAGGGGATCCGCCTGGAGGAGCTGCTGAAATACTTAAATATTTACAGCGGGGAAAGCGCCATCGGACATCTGTTTAAGGTAGCCTGCGGATTTGATTCCATGGTTTTGGGAGAGGATGAGATTTTAGGGCAGGTAAAGGAGGCTTATCAGGCTTCTAAGGATCAGGGATCGGCGGATTATGAAATGAATGTGCTGTTCCAAAGGGCGGTGACCTGTGCCAAACGGATCAAGACGGATACCAATTTATCCAGAACACCTCTTTCCGTTGCGACCCTTGTGGCCAATGAGGTATTCCGCTTTGAAAAAGAAGACGGGGATAAGCATGTGATGGTGATCGGTATGACCGGCAAGATGGGCAATACCATAACAAAAAATATTTTAAGCAAGCCTGGCATCCAGGTCACCGGCACGGTCAGAAGCCATAATTCCGGTTTGATGCTGGAGGTGAAAGAGGACCGGGTGCGGGTCGTGGATTACAAGGACCGCTATCAGTACATGGATGAAATGGATATTGTCATCAGTGCCACCCTGGGGCCTCATTATACCGTAACATGTAAAGAATTGTCGGAACAGGTGAATCCGGGAAAAAAACGGCTGTTCATAGATGTGGCAGTTCCTGTGGATATGGACCCGGAGATCGGGGAAATGGAAGGGCTGACCCTTTACGATATTGATTATTTTGAAACACTTTCAAAGAATAACACGGAAATAAAGCTAAAGGAACTGGACAGGGCAAAGGTGATCATGGAAGAGGAACTGGATGGGGCCATTAAAGAAGTGTTATTCCATCCATATATCCGGAGAATGAAAGAGCTTCGGGAAGTATTTTCCGGAAAACCTCTGGACACGCTTTTGTATGAGGTCAGGGACCACGTTTCCAGCGAGGAGCTGAAGGTGGTGCTTAAAACTCTGGATGGCCTGGAACACTGGATTAAGGAGGGATGACGTGGCCTATTTCCCGTTTTTTGTTGATATTGAAGGAAAAAAATGCCTCATAGCAGGGGGAGGAGCGGTCGCTTTCCGGAAGGCCGCGGCATTGATGGAGTATGGCCCGGATATAGTGGTCGTGGCTCCCCGGGTAAGTCTTAAGATGGAGGAGCTTGCAAAGAAAAGCGGGGGAAGGCTCACATGGAAATGCCGGAAATTTGAAGAATCAGATTTGGATGATTCGGATTTTGTGATAGCCGGAACCTCAGATGCAGAGTTAAACAGGCAGATATCCATCTGGTGCAGGGAGCGGAAGATTCCGGTCAATGTGGCGGATGTGCAGGAAGAATGCAGTTTTATTTTCCCGGCACTCATTAAGGATGAGGATATCACGGTGGGAATATCCACGGGAGGAAATTCTCCGGTCCTTGCCCGGTATTTAAAAAATAAGTTTAAAAACGTCATTCCCAAAGGATCTGGCTGCCTGGCAAAGCAGCTTGGCTCATACCGGGACATGGTCAGGGAAAGGGTCGATTCCCAGCCTGTCAGAAGGTCAATATTCAAAGCCATGGCAGAAGAAGGAATCCGTCAGGGAGGCTTTACCAGAGAACAGGCAGAAGAACTGATAGAAAGGAAGCTGGCGGAGCATGAAAAATAAGATTATTCGCATCGGAACAAGAAGAAGCGCTTTAGCTGTGGCCCAGGCAAACCTGGTGGTGGAGGCCCTTGCAAAAGCAGGTACCGGCCTTCCGGCAGAACTGGTGCTAAAGCAGACGGAAGGGGACAGGATCCTTGATAAGCCCCTTCTGGAATTTGGAGGAAAAGGCGTGTTTGTGGCGGAATTTGAGCAGGCCCTTCTGCAGGGAGAAATCGATTTTGCGGTCCACAGCGCCAAGGATCTTCCCATGGAGCTGGAGGAGGGCCTGGGGATTGTGGCTGTATTGGAAAGAGGAGATCCCAGAGATGTACTGGTGACACCTGCTTCCAGCGGCCTTTCTGGGAAAAAGGAAATCGTCATCGGCACTTCCAGCTTAAGAAGAAAGCTCCAGATAGAGGAAATGGGAAAGACCATGTGGCCGGAAGCTTTGGTGCGCTGCGAAAATTTAAGGGGTAATGTGACCACCAGGCTTTCAAAGCTCATGGAAGGCTCTTTTGACGGCATCATTCTGGCTGCTGCCGGATTAAAACGGCTGGGGCTTTGGGAGGACAGCCGTTACGATTACCACTGCTTTGACTGTGAGTCCTTTATTCCGGCCGGGGGCCAGGGAATACTTGCTGTGGAAGGACGGCTGGAATCGGGCCTTGAGGCAGTGGTAAAGCCTCTTGAAGATGAGGAAGCCAGGATGTGCCTTGCCTTGGAACGGAAGATCTTAAAGCTGCTGAATGCCGGATGCCATGAGCCTATCGGCGTGTATTCCAGGGTCAAAGGCAAAGAAGTGGAAGTCTTAGGAATCAGCAGGAGAGGGGAAGAGATAAAGCGGATCCATCTGCGGGGAGGATCAGGGGAACTGGATGAGCTGGCGCGGCTGGCAGCCGAAGGCCTTTCGTAAAAAAGGAGGATGCTATGAAGAAAACAGGAGCCGTCTATCTGGTAGGGGCCGGTCCCGGAGATCCGGGGTTTATTACGGAAAAGGGATTGTCAAGGCTGCGGATATGCGATGCAGTGGTTTATGATTCCCTTGCTTCTCCCCGCCTTCTTGATGAGGTGCCGGATCAATGCCGGAAAATCCATGTAGGAAAACGCGCCGGACATCATTCCATGAAGCAGGAGGAGATCAACCGGCTTCTGGTGGAGCTGGCAAGGGAGGGCCTTTCTGTTGTAAGGCTAAAGGGCGGTGATCCCTTTGTGTTTGGACGGGGTGGAGAGGAGATTATAGCCCTTTCTAAAGCCGGGATCCCCTATGAGGTGGTATCGGGAGTCACCTCTGCGGTGGCGGCCCTTGCAAGCGCCGGGATCCCGGTGACCCACCGGGCGGTCAGCAGGAGCTTTCATGTTATGACCGGACACACCCTTTCAGAAGAAGGGGAGCTTCCTGCTGATTTTGCTGAGTTTGCCAGGCTTTCCGGTACCTTGGTTTTTCTCATGGGCCTTGGAAATCTGTCTCTCATCGTCAAAGGACTTTTAAAGCAGGGGAAAGGGTCGGAAACCCCGGCTGCAGTCATTGAAAGCGGAACCCTTCCCGGACAAAGGGTCCTTCGCGGGACTTTAAAGAATATTGAGGAAAGGGCGCTGGCGGCCGGAATAGAAAGTCCTGCGATTATTGTGGTGGGAGAGGTGGCTTCCCTTGATTTTTCTTCTACGTTAAAACAGCCCCTGGAGGGGTGCCGGATCGGAGTGACAGGAACAGGTTCCTTTACGGTCAGGCTGAGAAAACAGCTGGAATCCCTTGGAGGGGTATCGGAATGTATTCTCGGCCTTTTGATCCAGTCCCGCCGGAAGGGAGAGAAAATGAAGGAAGCATATGAAAAGCTGCAATCCTATACCTGGATCGTATTTACCAGTGCCAATGGAGTGCGGGAATTTTTCCGGGGGCTTCTGGAATGGGGGTATGATTTCCGGGCGGTTGGGCATGTGAAATTTGCCGCGGTTGGAAAGGGAACAGCCGATGAATTGCTGCGGTACGGTTTTTCTGCGGATTACATACCGGAGAAATATCAGGTGCAGGATCTGGCCGTTGGTTTAAAAGGCTTAATTTCCGGGGAGGACAGGCTTCTCATCCCCAGATCCTTTAGAGGCTCTAAGGAATTGAATGAGATTCTTGATGAAACCGGGGGCTCTTATGATGACATCGTGCTCTATGATGTGGCCCTGGCAGGCTTAAAGGCGGAAAACAGGACCGAAGCCTTAAAGAATTTGGACTATCTGACCTTTTCAAGCGCTTCCGGTGTGGAAGCTTTTTTCCGGGAGGCAGATGAGGAAACAAGGGAAGCCCTGGCAGGCCTCAAAGTGGTCTGTATCGGGGACATTACAGCAAAAGCTCTTATGGATCATGGGAGGAAGGCGGATATCATTGCCGGGGTCTGCAGCATCCAGGGAATAGCGGAAGCCATCTGCCGGGATTGGAAATAGGAAATTATGGCTGATTGAAGTGGTAATTGTTTATATAAAAAGGAGGTGATCGATTGGATGCATCAATAAAGAATAAAAATCGCTTTTTAGGATTTGTGGATGTCTATGATCAGGCAAGACCGGGAATGCCAGAATATCCGATCGAAATCATAACAAAATATTTAAATAAAAGAGCAGATGTTGTAGTTGATTTAGGCTGCGGTTCGGGCCTGTCAACTATTGTATGGAAAAACCATTGCAACGCTGTTATCGGTATTGAACCAGGCGATGAGATGTTCCTGGCTGCCAGTAAAAAAGCGGATAGTGGAATTTCGTTTAAAAAGGCTTTTGCCCATGAGACAGGACTGAGCGGAAATTGCGCCGATGTTGTTATATGTTCCCAGTCTTTTCATTGGATGAATCCTGAATTAACTCTTTCAGAAGTAAACCGAATTTTAAAGACCGGCGGCATATTTGCTGCTGTCGATTACGACTGGCCGCCGGTCTGCAAATGGGAAGCAGAGGTTGCCCACAAGCAGTTGTTTTATAAAGTCAGCTGCCTGGAGGAAGAATATGTGGATTTGAAAGATCGTTTTATAAGATGGGATAAAAATAAACATCTTTCCCATATAAAAGACAGCGGTTACTTTCGGCATCAAAGAGAAATTGTTTTTGCAAACAGGGAGCTGTGTGATGCAAAACGATTTATTAATATGACATTAAGCCAAAGCGGACTCCAGAGTATCATCCAGCATAAACCATATCTGATTGAGAGTGCCCTGGATGAATATGTTGAGACAATACAATGTTTGTTTGCCGGTGAGGTGATGGAGGCGGACTTTTGTTACCGTATGCGTCTGGGCATTAAATAATTATATTTAACCGAATCAGGCAGCGAAGTGGATTGGAAAGAGAAAAGGAGTCAGTCAAAATGAAAATAGAAGAATCCAAGGCATTATTTGTAAAATCAAGGGAGTATTTTCCGGGCGGAGTCAACAGTCCGGTACGTGGGTTTGGTTCCGTTGGAGGAACCCCGGTCTTTGTAAAGCGGGCGTCAGGCTCCCGTATTTATGATGAGGATGGAAACGAATACATTGATTATGTGAATTCCTGGGGGCCCTGCATTCTTGGACATGGCTGCGGGCCAGTAGTGGAAGCGGTGAGAGAGGCCTGCCTTGACGGCTTATCCTTTGGAGCGCCTACCAGAAAAGAGCTGTTGCTTGGAACCCTTATCAGGGAGTGTATCCCTTCGATGGAAATGATGCGGATGGTCAGCTCAGGAACAGAGGCTGTTATGAGTGCAATCCGTGCGGCAAGAGGATATACGGGAAAGGATAAGATCATCAAATTCAAGGGCTGCTACCATGGCCATTCCGACGGCCTTTTGGTAAAGGCCGGTTCCGGGGCTTTGACAGGTTCCGCACCGGACAGTGCCGGAGTACCGGCCTCCTATACAGAACACACCCTGCTTGCCCAATATAATGATGAAGATTCCGTAAAAAAACTGTTTGCGGAATTTCCAGATGACATTGGGGCACTGGTGGTGGAGCCGGTTGCAGCCAATATGGGACTTGTACCGCCAAAACCAGGTTTCCTGGAATTTTTAAGGGAAATCACATTAAAATACGGAGCGCTTCTCATTTTTGACGAGGTCATTACCGGTTTTCGATTGGGGCTGGGAGGAGCACAAGGATATTATGGCGTTGTTCCCGACTTGACAACTTTGGGAAAGATTGCAGGAGGCGGTATGCCCATGGGAGTGTACGGAGGGAAAAAGGAGATCATGGAAGTGGTTTCTCCTTTGGGAAAGGTTTACCAGGCCGGTACTCTTTCCGGCAATCCCATTGCAACAGCTGCCGGAATTGCCACCATCAGGACCCTGATGGAGCGGCCGGAAATTTATCCTTCCCTGGAAGAAAAGGCGGGAAGACTTGTAAAAGCCTTGAGGGAAGCCCTTCCGGAAACCTGGGTGAATCAGGCAGGCTCTCTTTTCAGCGTATTTTTTACAAAAAATCCGGTAGTTGATTATGATACTGCCCTGGCTTCTGATACGGTCAAATATGGCAAATTTTTTCATTATCTGTTAGAGCATGGCATTTATACGGCTCCATCCCAGTTTGAAATCCTGTTTCTGTCTGCGGCTCATAAAGATGAAGATATTGAAAAAACCTGCGGCATCATAAAAGAAGGGGCTGGGATTCTTTTTTAAAACAACAAAAATAAGGCTTTGGAATGACTGAAAAACAGTGGTTCCAAAGCTTTTTCATTTTCGTATACAGGCAAAGCAAGCGGATATGCCTGCACATCTAATTGGTGTTCCATGAAGCGGAGCGCGGTGTTTACAAACTAAAATTGAAAAATAATTCCATCTCAAATTTATGCCTGATGTTCATAAACTTTGCCATATAGATTCTAAAAGTTACATAAATTGTATTAACATTTTACGGAATCTATTGATAAATAACCGAGTTTGGTATATTTTAATCTCATAGGAGGCTGAATGTATGGACTATTTAGTTGTGTATACAAGCAAAACTGGAAATACCCAGAAGGTAGCTATGAAAATTTTTGAAACACTTCCCGGAAAATCCAAGGATATTGTCAGCCTGGAGGAGCTTCATGGAGAGGAAGCGGATACGTATTTTGTAGGGTTCTGGAACAATCGTGGAACCTGCAAGACAGAAGTGCTGGACTTTCTTTCCGATTTACATGGCAAACGGGTGGCTCTGTTTGGAACCTGCGGGCTTTCCGGAAATAAAGAATATTATAAACAAGTGGAAAAACAGGTGGCTGTTTTTCTGCCAGATGATAATGAGTATCTTGGCTGCTTTATGTGCGGAGGAAAGATGGCTCCCCAGATTCTTGAAAAGTACAGGCAGATGCAGGCGATTCATGATACTCCCCAGATCAGGACCTTAATAGCCGCATATGAAGATGGGATGCTGCATCCCAACGAGCAGGATTTTAAGGACGCAGAGGAATTTGTAAAATCAATTCTCAGGGAGTAACGGAAGAATAAAAGGAGGAGTAATATGGGTTTGAAAGATGACAGTAATTCGCAAAAGAATCCAAAAAAATCATTTATTTATTATTATGTCATTGTCCTGTTGGTCATGATAATATTTAATGCTATGACGGTTCCCTGGCTTCAGTCAAAAACCGTGACAGAGGTCCCTTACAGCACGTTTCTGGAAATGGTGGACCAGGGGAAGGTCCAGGCAGTGGCAAAGACGGAAACAGAGATTCAGTTTAAATCTGATACCGGAAAAAAGGATTGGGAAGGCAAGCCTGTATACGATGTGTATAAGACCGGTTTATGGCCCGATGATACATTGACTGAAAGGCTCATTGCCCATGACGTTTCTTTTGAAAAGACCATTGTGGAACAAATGTCCCCTGTGTTTTCCTTTTTGCTCACCTGGATCATTCCCATTTTGATCTTTGTGTTCCTGGGAAATTTTTTATCAGGACAGATGCAAAAGAGGATGGGCGGCGGCAATGCCATGACCTTTGGAAAATCCAGCCCCAAAATCTATGCGGAATCTGAAACAGGAAAGACCTTCCGGGATGTGGCCGGACAGGAGGAAGCAAAAGAAGCTTTAAAGGAGATCGTGGATTTTCTTCATAATCCTCAGAAATATGCGGATATCGGGGCCTCCCTTCCAAAGGGAGCCTTGTTGGTAGGCCCTCCCGGAACCGGTAAGACACTGCTCGCCAGGGCAGTGGCAGGAGAAGCTCATGTACCGTTCTTTTCCATATCAGGTTCGGAATTTGTGGAAATGTTTGTGGGCATGGGAGCTGCAAAGGTCAGGGATTTATTTAAGCAGGCCAGTGAAAAAGCGCCCTGTATCGTATTCATCGATGAAATTGATACCATAGGCAAGAAACGTGACGGAGGCGGCTTTACAGGAAACGACGAGCGGGAACAGACCTTAAATCAGCTTTTGGCTGAAATGGATGGATTTGACGGAAGAAAAGGCGTCGTTATATTGGCAGCCACCAACCGTCCGGATTCCCTGGATAAGGCTCTGTTAAGACCGGGTCGTTTTGACCGCAGGATTCCTGTGGAGCTTCCCGACTTAAACGGACGGGAGGCCATATTAAAGGTACACGGAAAAAATGTAAAACTCTCTGATGATGTGGATTTTCGCGGGGTGGCCCTTGCTACTGCCGGGTCCAGCGGTGCAGAGCTTGCCAATATCGTCAATGAAGCAGCCCTTCGGGCAGTCCGTCTGGGCAGAAAGACCGTGACCCAGAGAGATTTAGAGGAAAGCGTAGAGGTGGTGATCGCCGGATACCAGAAAAAGGACTCTTCTGTAAGCGGCAGGGAAAGAAAGATCATTGCTTATCATGAGGTGGGGCATGCGCTGGTCGCTGCCTGTCAGAATAATTCCGCACCGGTCCACAAGATCACCATTATTCCAAGGACCTCAGGCGCTCTCGGATATACCATGCAGGTAGATGAGGAAGAACGTTACCTTTTAACAAAAGAGGCTGCCTTAAGTAAGATCGCCACCTTTACCGGTGGAAGGGCGGCTGAAGAACTGGTATTTAACACAGTCACCAGCGGGGCTGCCAATGACATTGAGCAGGCCACCAGGATAGCCAGAGCCATGGTTACACGTTACGGCATGAGCGATGAATTTGATATGGTTGCCCTTGAAACTGTAACCAATCAGTATCTGGGCGGAGACACCGCTCTTGCCTGTTCCCCTGAAACCGCGAAACGGATCGATGAGGCCGTAATTACAATCGTAAAAGAGCAGCATCAGAAGGCCTTAAAGATTCTTAAGGATCATGAGAAGCGGCTTCATGAGATCGCCGAATATCTTCTGGAACGGGAAACTATAACGGGAGAAGAGTTCATGAAGATCGCAGGATTTGATTCTGCTGCGGTCCAGAAAGGCTAAATTGGAGGTTTGTTGGTTACAGATTTAAAAATTGTAAATATGTTCCAAAAAAAATACAAATGATGTTTTACATTTTGGTAAAATATGGTATAATTCCCATAAAGCTTGTAACTTACGGAGGGGGATTATGCTATGAAGGAACAGTTTTTCAGAAAATGGAGGATTCGTGGTTCAGGGGACAAAGGAAAATCTTGGTTAAAGAAGAAGGGGATAGGAAAACATCATCTTTCAACTAAGATCGCATGTATTGCAGGAGTTATGCTGGTGGTGGTTTTCGCTGCTTTGATCGGGACGACCTCAAGGATGACAAGGAATGCAATGAAACAGTCCGCTTTCAGGGAGTTAAAGACCCTGGCATCGGAGAACGGAAAGGTGATCCAGCAGACGCTGGACGAAGCAAGTCAGGTATCGGACAATATTACGTATTATCTTGAGAATTCAGCAGCAAACAGAAAGGTTCTCCAGGGGCTGCGGATCAAGTCAGGCCCTTCGGCCGAGCCGCTTTATAAGAGCCAGGTATTTGATAATGTTACAATGGACAGCTACGGTATGAAGATGGAGGACTATATGCTGACGACCATCAAGTCCTCTGTTCTCTACTCCGAAGATATTGTAGGAGTGGGCATCCTGTTCGAACAGTATGCCATGAGCTCTGCGGCCCGGAGCTATGGCCTGTATGCAGGCAAGGATGGGGCGGTCAAGGACTGCGGACTGTATGAGGATTATTCTGCCACGGATTATTTTGTAAAGGTGATGGAGCAAAAGGCCCAGGTCATTACGCTGCCCTACGAATCCAATGGAATGAAGATCATTACCATGGCAATGCCCGTGATTGTTAATGACAGGGTTTTGTGCGTGGTGGCAGTTGATGTAAGTCTGGACCGTTTCAGCCAGATGAAGACGGCAGGTTCCTCTTATCCAAGCATGCAGACCTTTATTTTAAATGAATCGGGAACCATTATTTCTGAAAGCACAGGCAGCGGGCTTGTGGGCACCAATGTTTCTGATTTTGTGGAAAGCGGAGCGTGCAAGGAGGGGATAGAGGAGGGAATTGCTTCCGGTTCCGATTTTTATACCGTTGATTCAGCCAGGAAAGGGGATACATATTATTTCTTTGAGCCCATTCATCTGAACGGTTCCAGCTGGTATTCCGTTACAGCGGTGGAAGCCGGTGATATGAACCATGAAGCAGACCGGATGTCCACCTTAATGACCGTTATTTCCATCATTGCCATGATCATTATTCTTTTCATTATAACATTTGTCATAAGCAGGCAGTTAAAACCCATCCATAAGATCGTGGCAGCTGCCGGCAAGATCGCAGAAGGAGATTTAGGTGTTTTAGTTGACGTGGAATCCAACGATGAAATCGGTCTTGTGGCCGCTTCCTTTGAACGGATGACAGTAAACTTAAAAGAGGTAATCGACCGCATATCCTTTGCTCTTAGGGAGGTTGCGGACAACCATCTGGACTTTAATGTGGAGCTGGGCCTTAAGGGAGACTTTTCCCAGCTTGAAACAGCAGTAAAGCAGATTGTCATGAATTTGAATTCCGTAATGAATGAAGTCAATCAGGCTGCCGCCCAGGTGGCGGTAAGCTCCGGACAGGTTGCAAGCGGCTCCCAGCTGCTGGCAAACGGTGCGGAGGAGCAGGAAAAGACCGTTGAAATGCTGGCCGGCTCCATCAGCCAGGTTGCGGAAAAGGTCAGGCGTCTGGCTGAAAAGGCGGGAGAAGTTTCCTTACAGGTCCAGCAAACCGGAACTGAGGTGGTAAGCTGCGACATGTCCATGCAGAATCTTTCCAGTGCCATGAATGAGATTCATGCTTCCTCCGGGGAGATCGGAAAAATCATTAAGGTAATTGAAGATATTGCATTCCAGACCAATATCCTGGCTTTAAATGCGGCAATTGAGGCTGCAAGGGCAGGAGAGTCCGGAAGAGGATTCGCAGTGGTTGCCGGTGAAGTCCGGAATCTGGCTGCGAAAAGCTCAGAGGCAGCAAAGAATACCACGGCACTGATCAGGGACTCCATAAATGCCGTGGAAAAGGGCAATGAGATATTAGATGAAACTGTTCAGTCCATGATGAAGGTTTTGGAGGATTCTGCTCTGGCAGTGGATTCGGTGGACTCCATCTCCTCCATCGCATCTCAGGAAGCAAAATCCGTAGAAGAGGTGACAATGGAGCTTGGAAGGATTTCATCCGTAGTCCAGAACAATGCTGCCGCCGCAGAAGAGAGTGCGGCTTCCAGTGAGGAATTATCCCAGCAGGCGCAGCTTTTGCGTGAACTGGTACAAGGCTTCCGTTTGAGAGAGGACTGAAAGACGCGTAAATAAAGTGTACATACTAAGAGACGGCGTTAATTTCCTCTTGGAGTTTTTCTAAGAATTTTTCAGCAGCTTTTGAAAATACCTGATATTTTTTCCATACGATGTCCAGATTGGCTTCCAATCCCGGCTCCAATGGCCTGAAACAAAGGCTGCTGGAGCCGGTTGTGTTTACCAGCTTGTCCAGGCACAGGGCATATCCCACCCCTTCCTCTACCATGAGTGAGGCATTGTAAATCAGATTATAGGTCGCAACAATATTCAGCTTATCATAATCATCCCGAAGCCATCCTGATATTTCATTTTTCACAAGGGTCTGTTTGGAGCAGAGCAGTGGGATGTTCCGCAGATTTTCAGGCCTGATCATTTCTAAGGCAGCCAGAGGACTGTCCTTTTTCATCAGCAAGCCCCATGTGTCCGTTGCCGGGAGCCGGAGATAATCATATTTTTTAATATCAGCCGGTTCGATGAGAATGCCGAAGTCCAGTAAGCCTTTATCAAGGCGTTCCGTTACATCATCGGCATTTCCACTGAACAGATGATACTGGATATGGGGATATTCGTTCTGCAGTTTTTTTATTGTTTTGGCTGTGAGACGCATGGCATCTGTTTCAGCGCCGCCGATGCAGATATCCCCGCTGATGACTTCATCACTTCCCCTGAATTCTGATTCTGTTTTATCTGCTAAATCAATGATCTCCTGTGCCCGTCTGTAAAGCAGCATTCCTTCTTCTGTTAATGTGATCGTACGATTACCCCGGACGAACAGTTTCTTACCCAGGCTCTCTTCCAATTCCATCAGTTGTTTTGAAAGGGTGGGCTGTGTGACATTCAGGGCTTTCGCCGCTCCTGTAATGTTTTTTTCTCTTACTACTGTCAGAAAATAACGTAAAACCCGTAGCTCCATCAATTCCTTCCTCCCAGTGCATTTTAATAATAGTATGGTAATAGTATAATCCTTTTAAGTATTCCTGTAAACTATGGAAGCGTATTCTTTATAAGTATTTGCTATTCCATATATTTCATTTTATAATAAAACCCAAAGCAGACTTGAGAGGAGAAGGGAGATATCAAATGGAATTACATGAATTTTTAGAACATATGAATTGCGGACGTCCCGTTGCCGGCGGATCGGAGGCCCATCTTTATATGCATCATGTGAGCAATGAAGCGATGAAAATTACGGCGGAGCTAAACAGCGCCTACCGCACGCCGGAGGAAATCCGCAGCTTAATATCAAGACTGACCGGAAAGCCGGTGGACGAATCTTTTACCATGTTCCCTCCCTTTACCTCTGATTGCGGGAAGAACATCACCATAGGAAAAAATGTCTTTATCAATTCTGGCTGCAGGTTTCAGGATCAGGGAGGCATTTCCATTGGAGACGGTGCACTGATCGGGCATAATGTGGTGATGGCAACCCTTAATCACGATCTTGCGCCCAAGAAGCGGAGCACCCTGCATCCGGCGCCCATTGTAATTGGAGAAAATGTGTGGATCGGCTCCAACGCAACGGTCCTTCCCGGAGTGACGATCGGAGACGGAGCGGTCATTGCCGCCGGAGCGGTAGTGACAAAGGATGTTCCTGCAAATACCATTGTGGGAGGTGTTCCTGCAAAGGTTCTCAGGAATATTGACATAAAGGAGGAGTCGCGTTTGCAACGCCGATTTATTTTTACGAAATGAGCGGACAGGGGTCTTGAGGGCTGGATCAACTGCTTTGATAAAGCAAAACTAAAGGGCGTGGTGCGTGGCTTAAACGTGACTTATACCGGGGACATACAGGATAATCCTGCACTTGGGGAAGCCTATGAGATGGGAAAGGCCCTTTAAATTCAGAGATGAAAGGGAGAACAAAATGCAAAAAACAATTTTTGTATTGCTGTCGGCAGTCTGCATGATCATTTTTGCCGGAGGTTTTTACACCCTTCCGGAAGGTCCTTCCCTGCAAAGTAAAGATTTCCGGGAAGGGCCGGAGATAACCATTCAAATTGGAGATAAAAGTTTTACAGCTGATCTTTATGACAATGCCTCAGCTCATGCATTGCTGGAAAGGCTGCCCCTTTCCTTAACCATGGATGAACTGAATGGAAATGAAAAATACTATTATTTTTCGGAAGAATTCCCTGTTTCGGAAGAGCGTGTGGAAGATATCAAAGCAGGTGATATCATGCTGTACGGTCCTGACTGCCTGGTTCTGTTCTATGAAAGTTTCCCTACTTCCTATAGCTATACAAGGATTGGCTGTACTGAAGATATAACAGGCTTGGTTGATGCACTTGGAAGCGGCAGCGTGCAGGTGGTCTTTCGGCCGGACTGATGAGGGCAATCTGCTTATGGAGCTGGCCTTGAATCAGATACCATGTAGTTAAATTCCATGGCATTTTATGCCGGAATTTACAATGGGTCTTATAAAAATGGTTCTGTTTTTTTTTACAAAAACACATCAAAAGTATATAATTTTCGAATAAAAGCAAAAAAATATTTTAAAACAACGCTGGAAAAATAAATATATATTCTAATTAATTATATACAATTTGAAAATTAACAATTAATATGTAAAATAATGAAAAATAGTATTGACAAAACAAAGCTTGTACGCTATAATGAAGCCATAACAAAGAGAAATACAAAAGGTAACAAAATTTAACGAAAGGAGGTACACTCCACCAGAAAGAGCAGTTTCGCTTCATTTATATAAATAATAGATGAAGCAAAAGGAAAACCAATCTGCCGATGTTAAAAGCCAATCTATAAAGCATGATCATAAAGAATGATTAACGAAAAAGATTGAATTCATGGCAAGGAAAAACTGTATGAGATTCCAGAGGTCGAACAAAGTAAATTTTGGGACACGGCAAGAGAGATAACAGTTAAGAGATGGAAAGTAGTCCATGGATCTGGTGTATAGCAACGGAGAGCGGAAAAATTAATATAGATCATGTTAAAGACGTGTACCATGTACAAGGAACAGACATGAGAGAGAAATGAGGTATCAAGACCAATGGATGAGATAATATAGAAACGGGTATCGATGGCAGGTAAATGAAAATCGGTATCCGTTTCTATCTGTGTTTTTATTAATGAATTCCTTCTAAATCAAATGGCGGCGTGTATTCTTCTTTTGCGCTGCTTTTTTCCTGCATAAATCCCTGATCCAGTCCAAGTCTGATGGCTTCATCCACCACTTTTCCGTATTCATAAGAAGTGATTCTCCGGTTGATTTCCGGAAAGCTTCCACTTTGATAGAATGGGGTATATTGGCTCATAAGACTGATGTAATACATTCCCTCCGGCAGTTCCTCCTTCATCCATTGAAGAAGGCGGATGGAATCATCCTTTGCGCCTGGAAGCACCATATGGCGTATGATGACTCCCTTTTTCATAATGTTTCCGTGGGTATCAAAACGGGGAGCTCCAGTCTGTCGGATCATCTGCTTTACAGCCTTTGAAGCCGCAGCAAAATAATCGGGAGCCTTGCTGTAGCGGGAGGAAAGCTCAGAGCTGAAATATTTTAAATCAGGAAGCCAAACATCCACATAGGAAGCCAGTTCTTTTACGATCTCTTCCGACTCATAGCCGCCGCAGTTATAGACCACCGGTATGGTAAGTTTGGACTTTACAAGATCCAGGGCTTTTAAAATGGAGGGAAGATACTGGGTGGCAGTGACCAGGTTAATATTGTGGGCGCCTTCCTCCTGAAGCCGTAAAAAGATATGGGAAAGCTCTTCGTTTGTAATTTCTTTTCCGAAATTCTCCTGACTGATGGAATAATTCTGGCAAAAACAGCAGCCAAGAGTACAGCCGGAAAAAAATACGGTGCCGCTTCCCCTGCTTCCGCTGATACAGGGCTCCTCCCAGTGATGGAGTGCGGCACGGGCCGCCTTTATGGTAGCACCGCATCCGCAAAAGCCGGTGTTTATATGGCGGTTTACCCTGCAGTTTCTGGGGCAGAGGCAGCAGGATTCATATATATGATCAAGATTCATGTGCTTAACTCCTGTTTCTCATCGTTGACAAAGTCACTTTTGTGCATTAATATAGTAAACAATATACTTAAAAAATGCAAGACAAAGATGACGTACAAAGGAACGATTAGGATGAGTGAAACAAAAAAACTGGCTGCCCTTCGATATGCATTTCCCAAAACAATGCCTGTGCTGGCCGGTTATCTGGTTTTAGGGGCAGCATATGGAATACTAATGAATGTCAACGGATATGGGATCTGGTGGGCGCTGGTTATCAGCGTGTTTGTCTATGCGGGAAGCCTGCAGTATCTTGGAATCACATTTTTTGTGGCGGCAGTGAATCCGTGGTACGCTTTTTTTATGTCCTTAATGCTCAATGCCAGGCATTTATTTTATGGGCTTTCCATGCTGGACAAATATAAGGATGCGGGAAAACTGAAGCCATATCTCATATTTGCTTTAACGGATGAAACGTTTTCCGTCCTGTGTAATGAGGAGGTGCCTGAGGGCATTTCAAAATACTGGGTTTATTTTTTCGTATCCATCCTGGATCAGCTGTACTGGGTGACAGGAGCAGTGGCAGGCGCTTTTGCAGGGACCATGATAAGCTTTAATACGGCAGGAATGGACTTTGCCCTGACAGCTCTTTTTGTGGTGATCTTTATTGACCAGTGGAAATCAGGAAAGGGGCGCCCGTCCGCCTGTGTGGGCGTATGTGCCTCAGCCCTTTGTGTGGCGGTCCTTGGACAGAGTGTTTTCATCGTTCCGGCCATGATCCTCATTCTGACAATCATTACAGCCGGATATTTTATGGAAAAGAAAAAGGAGGAACAGTCTTGAACCAGAATATAGCAGCCAACGGCCTTCTTGCAGCGGTCATGGTGCTGGCTACCGTGATCACCCGTTTTCTTCCCTTCTTATTGTTTCCGGCAGGGAAAAAGACACCGAAATACATCCTTTATCTGGGAAAAACCCTTCCATATGCCACCATTGGTCTTTTGGTGGTTTACTGCTTAAGAGGGCTTCAATTTCTTTCCTATCCTCATGGACTTCCGGAGCTTCTTGCCATCGTGGCTATTGCTGCCCTTCATTTGTGGAAGGGAAATTCCCTGTTAAGTATTGGCGTGGGAACGGCTCTCTACATGGTTCTCATTCAGGGAGTCTTCCGCTAAAACAAAAAGAGGCGGAATCAGTATCCTTTTGGAAGTACGGCCTGCTCCCGGAATTCTTTGGGAGAAAGGCCGAATTCTTTTTTAAAGGCCCTGTAAAAGCTGGTATAATCCGAAAAACCGTATTGATGGTACAATTCCCCAAAGGGGAGGCCGGAGAGGATCCCGTTTTTACTTGCCTGAAGCCGTTTTTTTAAGATGTACTGGTGAAGGGAAATTCCCATATTGTCCTTAAACACGTGGGAAATGTGATATTTGCTGGCATAGAAAAAGGATGCCAGATGGTCAAGAGAGAGATTTTCCTCCAAATGGTTGTTAATATAATCACAAATATTCAGATAAAGCACATTTTCATAGGCAGCGGGGACCTGATGGAGCATGTCGTAAGTGATCCGGTTTAACAGCAGCATAAAGGAATGAATCTGCAGCTGTGCATTCAGCTGATGGAATGCCTTATTTCCGTGGATCTCCTCCAGCAAATCCAGAAGGCGCCCCTGGATGTTCTGGAATGTGACAAAATCTGTGCGGAAGTGGTAGTGCTTACTTTCCGACACATAGCGGAAGCTGTAAGAGAAATCTTCTGACCAGGAACACATGGTTTCATAATAGTACCGGCTGATCCATAGAACAATTCGCTGATAGGTTTTCCCAGTGGAATGAAAAATGGGATGGTGCTTCACCTCAGGTGGAATCAGCAGATAATCCCCGTACTGCAAAAGGTACTGGGTCCCTTCTACCTCATAGGACACGTCCCCGTTTAAGAAAAAATACACTTCATAATAAGAATGGCTGTGGTCGACCACATGATCCAGGTCCAGATCCTTGTAAAAAAACACTTCAAATTCTCCTGAATTCATATACTGCCGCTCATTAAAGCCGGTAGACAATTCCTTTTTCATTTGAAAATCCTCTTTCCCGTTATTCTAATGCCTCAATGATATTATGAAAACAAAAGGCTGTTTTCATAATCGGATGGACGGGGCAAAGAACGCCCCTTTTATCCTCACTTGCGTAGCAAGATCAGATAACTATATTATGAAAACAAAAGGCTGTTTTCATAATCGGATGGACGGGGCAAAGAACGCCCCTTTTATCCTCACTTGCGTAGCAAGTTCAGATAAGTTACATTATAGAATATAACCGCAAGTTTTGCAATGTGAACGGCAAATAAATCCATGGTAATACTCCTTTGTTTTGTATATACTGGAATCATAAGTCAGGAAAAGAAAACCCCTATTATTGAATTGCAAAGGAGGCATTTTATGAAATTATCATTCAGATGGTATGGAGACGATGACAAGGTAACCTTACAGAACATCCGCCAGATTCCAGGCATGTATTCCATCGTAACGGCTGTTTACGATGTTCCAGTCGGAGAGGTGTGGAGCCGGGAAAGCATTGCCCACTTGAAAGAGGAAACAGAAGCAGCCGGGCTGGCGTTTGAAGTGATTGAAAGCATTCCGGTTCATGAGGATATTAAATTAGGAAAGCCATCCAGGGACAAATACATTGAAAATTATTGCGAGAACATCAGGCGGGTGGCGGAAGCAGGGATCAAGTGCATCTGCTATAACTTTATGCCGGTGTTTGACTGGACCAGGACCCAGCTGGATCATGTATTGGAGGATGGTTCTACTTCTTTGGTTTATTACCAGGATCAGGTGGACAAGGTAAATCCTCTGGAAAGCGAAAGCGACTTGACCCTTCCGGGCTGGGATTCCAGCTACACAAGGGATGAGTTAAAGCAGGTGGTCAGCCAGTACAATGCCATGTCAGAGGATGACCTTTGGGATAATTTAAAATATTTCTTAGAAGCAATTATTCCTGTGGCATCAGAATGCGGCGTATATATGGCGATTCATGAGGATGATCCCTGCTGGAGCATTTTCGGTCTTCCAAGAATTATTACCTGCGAAGAGAACTTAGACCGTTTCTTAAAGCTGGTGGATGATAAGCACAATGGAATCACCCTTTGTACCGGTTCCTTAGGCTGCTCCAATCAAAACGACGTGGTGAAAATGGCTGCCAAATATGCGGCTATGGGACGCATTCATTTTGTCCATGCAAGAAACGTGGCCGTTTTGGAGGACAATCAGGGCTTTGAAGAGAGGGCTCATTTGTCATCATGCGGTTCTCTTGATATGTTTGCTATTTTAAAGGCTCTTCATGACAATGGCTTTGATGGCTATATGCGTCCGGACCACGGCCGAATGATCTGGGGAGAAACAGGCCGGGCCGGTTACGGGCTTTATGACAGGGCTCTTGGAGCAACCTATTTAAATGGTCTTTGGGAAGCCATTGAAAAAATGAGCAAATAGGAAAGAGGGAAATCATATGGCATTATCATTTGGAACGGATTTAAGCGGCAAGGTAGCAGTTGTAACAGGAGCAGGCGGAGTATTGTGCGGCATGTTCGCAAAAACTCTCGCACAAGCAGGCGCAAAGGTGGCTGTTCTGGATTTGAACGAAAGCGCGGCAGAAGAAGTTGCTGTATCTATTAATGAAGCAGGCGGCAAGGCAAAGGCTTATAAGGTTAATGTTCTGGAGCGCACAAGCCTTGAGGAAGTCCATGCAAAGGTTTTGGCTGAGCTTGGCCCCTGTGATATCCTGATCAACGGAGCAGGCGGCAACAACGCAAGAGCTAATACGGATAAGGAATACTTTGAAATGGGAGACATTGAGGCGGATACAAAATCCTTTTTTGACTTAGATCAGTCCGGCGTTGAATTCGTTTTCAACTTGAACTTCCTCGGAACTTTGCTTCCATGCCAGATCTTTGCAAAGGATATGATTGGAAGAGAAGGCTGCAGCATTTTGAATATTTCTTCCATGAATGCATTTACTCCTCTTACCAAGATTCCGGCATACAGCGGAGCAAAGGCTGCCATCAGCAACTTCACTCAGTGGCTGGCTGTTCATTTTTCCAAGGTGGGCATCCGCGTAAATGCAATCGCACCGGGCTTTTTTGTAACCAAGCAGAATGAGAAGCTTTTGTTTGATGAAGACGGTACCCCTACGCCAAGAACCAACAAAATCTTGTCTGCAACTCCAATGGGACGTTTTGGGGAAGCGGAGGAATTAAACGGTGCCTTATTATTTTTCTTAAATAATGAAGCAGCTGGCTTTATTACCGGCGTGGTACTGCCCATTGACGGCGGATTCTCTGCTTATTCCGGCGTGTAATCAGGATATGATGAACCGCAGGTTCATCATATAATAAAAACAGGTTTAAAATAAAATAAAACAATAAAGAGACACAGAGCTTAAAAAATATCAGCCCCTTCCTTCGGCTTGCAGTGGGCAGCTGCAGATCAGGAAGAGGCTGTTTTTCTTTTTGTTTGTGAATTTCTGATAGAAGAAAAAAGAAAATATACCGAATTACAATTTCTTTTTTACGAAAATTCGACAAAAATCTCTGTCATTTTCTGGATGCGTTGACAAATGGTTACAAAATATTGTATAATGAGAAAAACCATGAGCAAAGTGTTATGGTTTACATTTACCAAAGACGAGGAGCATAAGGCAATGAAGACATCGGGGGAAAAGAAACGAAACCTGAAGGCGTTACTGACGACGAAAAAAGTAAAGCTGGAGAAAAAAGGAAGTAAAAGTACATTTCTGAAATCACTGAAGATGAAAATGCTGGTATTCATCATCGCAATTATTTTGGGATTGGCTGTGACCAATATGGTGATCAGTATTTCAGTCAGTTACAAAGGAATTACAGATGTTGTGAAAAGTGATCTTGAATCAACGGGTAAGCTTGTAAACAGTCTGGTCGTGCAGAATTTGAATCAGATGAAGCTGAGCATTGAAGCCAGCTCTCAGGGTGGAAGCTTAAAATCCATCAATTCCCGAGTTGTGACGGAATACCTTTCCAATCAGTGTAAGCTTTACGGGTACAAAGATCTTGAAGTAATCAACAAAGACGGTACCATCACCCGCAGCGCAAGCGGAGAGAACATCGGAGAGAAATATCCGGATTCTGATTACTTAACAAGAGCCATGAATGGCGAGACCACCATTTCCACCACGGAATATGATGCCAACAATGAACTGGTGATCCGCGTTGCAGCTCCTTATGAATATGGGGTTCTTCTGGGAACTTATGACGGTTTAATTTTAAGCGGCCTCATCGGTGACCTGCGGATTGCAGAAAGCGGCAATGCCTTTATCATCGACAATACAGGAACCAAAATCGCCAGCAGAACACCGGAACAGGTTCTTGACCGCCAGAACTATATTGAGCTTGCAAAGACCGATAAATCCTATGCTTCTGTCGGTGGCATGTATCAGACCATGCTGAATGGGAAAGCGGGGATCGGCAAATATGAATACATGGGAGATGACCGTTTTTGCTATTACAGTCCGGTAACAGGCAGCGACGGCTGGGCTCTGGGAGTGGTAGCCCCAGTAAAGGAAACCACCTCTTCCATCTATCTTGTAGTTTTTGCCATGAGCGTGTTTGCTCTTGTGTCAGTGGTTGTGGGCTGCTTCCTGGCATTTTGGTTTGCAGGATCCATTGCAGGGCCGGTATCAGCCATTGCAGCAAGAATGAAATTGTTTACAGAAGGAGATTTGTCCAGTGAGGTACCTGTGGTAAAACGGAGGGATGAGATCGGCCAGCTTGCTGATGAGATCACCAGCTCCGTGCACAGTGTGAAGTCCTATATCACTGAGATTGCCTCCGTATTGGGAAATATCGCAGCAGGAGATTTCAGCCGGTCCGTTGGAATGGAATTCCAGGGAGATTTTAAGGTGATCCAGGATTCCATTGACAGAGCGGAAGATTTACTTTCTAAGACTATGGAAACCATAAGTATCTCTGCAGATGAAGTGGCAAAGGGCAGTGCACAGGTATCCCAGGGAGCACAGAACTTAAGCCAGGGCGCTGTGGAACAGGCGGCTTCTGTAGAGGAATTATCTTCCTCAGTAAATGAGATATCAAACAGCCTTATGAGCACTGCAAAGGCCGTGGAAGATGTGAATAAGCAGGCAGGACGTGTCGGACAGGCCATGGAGAGCGGCAATGCCCAAATGCACGAAATGATGCAGTCCATGGATCAGATCAATAAAAAGTCCAAGGAGATCGAAAAGGTCAATAAGCTCATTGAAGACATTGCCTTCCAGACCAATATTCTTGCTCTGAATGCTGCCGTAGAAGCGGCCAGGGCAGGTGAAGCGGGAAAAGGCTTTGCAGTTGTTGCAGATGAGGTCCGCAATCTTGCAGGCAAGAGCGCCAATGCGGCAAAGGATACCTCCAGCCTGGTTGCAGACACCATTGCAGCAGTTAATAAGGGAACCGGCATTGCGGCGTCCACAGGGGAAACCTTGAATGGAGTTCTTTCTGAAACCAAGGGAATGGTTTCCGCAATCAGAGAGTCCGCTGAGGAATTAAAGGAGCAAAGCGACAAGGTTACCCAGGTGACTTTTGGAATCGAGCAGATATCTTCCGTAGTTCAGAACAACTCCGCTACCGCAGAGCAGAGCGCTGCGGCCAGCGAGGAACTTTCCAGCCAGTCGGAAAGCCTGCGGGAATTAATGAGTAAATTCCGGCTTCGTTAAGGTAAGAACAGTAAATAAGAAGGCCTCATTTGAAGGGCCTTCTTATTTTCATTTCATTTTCTCAGCCCTTATCTGCGTTCTTGCTCTTTGCATGGGGCATGTAGGGATAAAGATCTTCATATGATTCCAGTTCGGCCTCTGACTGGGGAGCCGAGGGAATAAGTCCTGTGCAGTCCATGGTAGAGCAGGCCTGAATGTCGATGTCATAATTGTTCTTTGAGGTGGTTGATTCCGCCTTCTTTTTGCTTTCCTTTTTTTCTGATTTCATTTCACATTCTCCTTCCGGCAGTCTTTTTAGCAATCTCTTCTTTTAGTTTGAGGAAAAACAGCGTAATTATTCGCTGTCCATACGATCTCTTTTGTTTTTGCGTTATAAGCTTTATTGGAAATCGTTCTATAAGGTGCGGGACATTATGGTCCATGAGTGAATGAGTGGATATGGGGGAACTGGAAATGAGGATTGCCTTTTTTACAAATGAAAAACAGACGCCGGTGCCGGAAAAAGTCTGTTCCGGCGCCTGGAACAGCCTGCCAAAGGCTGATTATTTCACCATAAAGGAGGGATGTTTTCTGACGTTGGAGTGTTCCGCGTATGATATAATTGTAATTTATCCAAAAGGGAACATAAACCTGCATCAAACAAAATATTCTGTATTCTTTAACGGCCAGTCCTGCATTCTGGATATCTGGGATATTCTTTATTTGGAATCCTATTACAGAAAAACCAGCGTGGTAACAATAAATGACCGGATGCGGATCAGGGCAAAGCTAGATGAAGAGGAAAAAAGGCTTCCAAAAGACCGGTTTGTGAGAATCAACAGGCATAATATCATTAACATGCTGTATGTAAGGAGCGTAAAGGGAGAGAAAGTGGAGATGCACAATGGTGAGGTTTTGTATGTAAATGAAGGGAGAAAAAAGAAATTTGAAAAAAGATACATGGATTTTTTAAAAAGGAATTGTATGATATTGTAGTAATATTTTAAAAAAGCGCAGCAATTCAATTAAAAAACGCAAACCTGCTTGTTTTGAGAAGGAGACCATGGTATTGTTATCCCTATCAAACGAGATAAAAATTCTATTTCAAAAGTCGGCAGATCACATCTGAAAAATTCTTCATATTTTAATAAATCAGGACAGGCAGCGAAACTTCAGCCGATTTCGCTGCCTGTTTTCTTATTGGTTAAGAACCCTTATGGAAAGGCCGTAGCTTTTTGCGTTTCCAGGATTTAAGGACTGTACATGATTCTTATGGATGAATTCGTCATCCTCCGTTGCGTAGATTCCGGAACCATTCCAGGGCTCCACGCAGACAAAAGGCGCATCTCCGGGATAAGGAGTCCAGAAGGCTACGGTTTCAAAGCCCGGAAAGGAAACCTCCACGCCCCGGCCAGTATTCCTGTTTATAATTGAAACCGCTCTGGACTGGAGGTCGTCAAAATAAACGGCATCGTCCTTAAATAATTCCCTGTTCAAAGAGAGTGTGCGGCTTTCCTTCAGACGGCTGATCCTGTTAGCCGGATTAAATTCCAGGTTCTTACAGTCGTATACCATGCTGGATGTGGTTTCTTCTTTTTCAAATACCAGATCATAATCTTCAAATGCGGCCTCAGACTCCATGGGGCAGTTAAAGCCCGGATGTGCGCCCAGACAGTAATATATGGTTCTGTCATCGGTATTTACGACCCGGTATTCCATGAACAGGCTTCCATCCGTAAGGGTATAGGAAAGGCTTAAGAGGAAAGAGTAGGGATAAATCTTTTTCGTTTCATCGGTATCCCGGATCTCAAAGGAAGCGGAAGTTTCTGACTGATGAGTTACAGTAAAATCCATTTCCCGGCAAAAACCATGCTTGGGGATTTCCCATACCTGGCCTTCTATGCGGGTCCTGTCGTTTCGGCAGTTTCCTACAATGGGGAAAAGCAGAGGAGAGCATTTGCCCCAGAATTGAGGATCTCTCTGCCATATGTATTCTGTGCCGGCAGAATCCTTGAATGAAATGAGCTGGGCACCGATGGAATCGATGACAGCCGTTGCTTTGGAATCGTGAAGTGTAACCAGCATTTTAATTTACCTCGTTTCTTTGTACGATTTTTTGCCCTTTGAATGGTCCTTCCAGTCAGTGCATGGAAGCGTTCAGGCTTGTTCTATGATAAGTATACTAAATTAAAAAGGAAAATTCCATGGGGATTGGCAAAAAATCAGTAACTAAAACGTTTAATATTTTTTCCTGTCCTATTGACAATTCCATGAAAATCTGAGTTAATTAAAGCAAAAGGTTCTGGAGGCAGGAGATGGCAACCATAAAGGAATTGGCAAAATGCTGTGGTGTATCAGTGGCCACGGTATCAAATATCTTAAACAACAAACCAGGCGCAAGTGAAAAAACCAGGAAACTTGTTTTAGAGATGGCTGAAAAACTGAATTATACTCCCAATGTTGTTGCAAAGAATTTAAAGCTGCAAAAGACGAGAAGTATCGGGGTCATTGCGGAGGACATGACCATATTCAGCATCCCTGACATCATTGACGGCATTACGGACTATTGCCAGGAGCTGGATTATCAGATACTTTTAACGAATTTAAGGCTGTTTAAAAAATACGATGACACCTATTATAACCGGGATGATTATTATGGGCTGGTAAGGCTTGAGATAAAGAAACTGATGGAAAAACAGGTGGAGGGGATCATCTATGTGGCTGCCCATGAGAGGGTCATCCGCTGTATTCCCGATACGCTGCCAATACCTGCCGTAATGGCCTACGGGTACTCCAAAAGCATGAAAGTGCCTTCTGTTGTGGTGGACGATGTCCATGGTGCTGCTGAAATCATGCAGCATTTACTGGAACACGGTCATAAGAGAGTTGGGGTGATTACAGGAAAGCCTGACAGCCTTCATGCACAGGCCAGGCTGGTAGGCTATCAGCAGGTCCTTTTTCAAAATGGGATATTATATGATCCAAGCCTTGTGGTGGAAGGGGACTGGACCAGGGAGTCCGGCTACCGGTGTGCAGGCCTGCTCCTTGAAAAGGAAGTGACAGCCATTTTCTGCATGAACGACTTAATGGCAGGGGGAGTGTATGACCGCCTGGAGGAATTGGACATGAACGTGGGTGCGGACTTATCAGTGGCAGGATACGATGACCGGGAATTATCAGGGTATTACCGGCCGCCCCTTACCACTATAAGGCTTCCTCTTCACGATATCGGACACAAGGCCAGTGAGCTGGTCATCGGACTTTTAAACGGGCAGGAGCTGGAAACCGACTCCGAGAATGTCTGTTCCGTGGGCTGCAAGCTGCTGGTCCGGAAATCGGTAAAGTGCATTGTATAGAGGCTGCTTCATGGTTTAACCTCATCAAGCAGCGAAGCGGATTGCAAATATCCGGGATTGACTTACAAAAAAGAACGTTTTACATGGGATCAGCCATGTAAAACGTTCTTTTTTTCGCTGAGAATGCCGCTAAAAGCGGTACAAAATCATTAAGGCTTCCAACTATTTCTGTCTTTTTGTAGTGGTTTAAGGAAGCTGTAGGGCAAAGAATGAGTGGTAAAGAGTGAGAAGTTATAAAATAGCAGAAAAAACGAACAATAAAAATAAACAGAAGAGTAAGGAGTTTTTTTGATAATTGTGATCCAAAACCAGGACAAGTAATGTAGTTCTACAATTTACAACAAAAATTAAGTAAAAATTACATGGTTAAACGATTAATAAATTTATTAAATTGTGCAAAAATACTTTACAGAATAAATTCCATGTGGTAGTATGCAATTATAGAAATTAAAGGTGATTATCAACTGATAAAATCACCTTTAATATTATTTCTCATATTAAACGTTTAATATAAAAAGCAGAGGATGAGGTGACCATAATGGATAAAAAATCGACGAATATTCCACTGAAAATGATTCAAATCAATGATAGATCATGGGACAGGTACATTGGACTTGTGAAGGAAGTGATTATACCTTATCAATGGAGTATATTAAACGATTTAACAGATGATGGAGAACCAAGCCATTGCATTCACAATTTTAAAATTGCCGCCGGTGAGGAAGAAGGAGAATTTAAGGGAGCGGTATTTCAGGATACGGATGTGGCGAAGTGGCTGGAAGCAGTGGCCTATACCCTGGAATGCCATCCGGATGAAGAGCTGGAGAGGATTGCCGACGAGACCATCCAACTGATCGGAAGGGCGCAGCAGGAAGATGGCTACCTTGATACATATTTTATTATTAGGGAGCCTGAAAATAAGTGGACAAACCTTATGGAGGGCCACGAGCTTTATACTGCAGGCCATATGATCGAAGGGGCAGTGGCCTATTTTAAAGCAACGGGAAAGGGGAAGTTCCTGACGATCGTTTCAAGGCTGGCGGATTTAATCTGTAAGGTTTTCGGACCAGGGGAGGGGCAGTGCCATGGCTATCCCGGTCATCAGGAAATAGAGCTGGCTCTTGTGAAATTATACCGTGTTACAGGGGAAAAGAGATATCTGGATCTGGCAAAGTATTTTATTGATCAGCGGGGAGTGGGAGAGAATTATTTTCTAGCCGAGGCCAGACGCAGGGAAGACCGGTATATTTTTCCGGAATTCAGAGGATATGATCCAAAGTATTCCCAGTCCCATATCCCGGTCAGGCAGCAAAAAACGGCGGAGGGACATGCGGTCAGGGCAGTATATATGTACTGCGCCATGGCTGATCTTGCACATGAATATGAGGATGAAGAACTGCTTCATGTGTGCGAAGAGCTTTGGCAGAATATTGTGACAAAACGGATGTACATAACCGGAGGGATAGGCTCCTCCGGAGTTCTGGAACGCTTTACGGCGGATTATGACCTGCCCAATGACTGCAATTATTCGGAAACCTGTGCCTCCATTGGGCTGGCATTGTTTGGAAGGCGGATGGCAGAGATAACAAAGGATGCTTCATACATGGATGGGGTGGAGCGTTCCCTGTATAACACAGTATTATCAGGGATCGCCCTTGACGGAAAGAGCTTCTTTTATGTAAATCCCCTGGAGGTATGGCCGGATAGCTGCATTCCCCGCACATCAAAGGAACACGTAAGACCTAAGAGGCAGAAATGGTTTGGTGTTGCCTGCTGCCCGCCTAACATTGCCAGGACCCTTGCATCCTTTGGACAATATATTTATTTTAAAGACGACCATACCCTGTATGTGAATTTATATGTGGGCAGCCAGGTGGAAACAGAGCTTTCCGGAGAAAAGACATATTTTCGCATGATAACGGAGACTCCCGGAGCTGGGAAAATCCTCATTGAAATACAAAGTGAGGGAATTGCTGAAAAAACTATAGCATTCCGGATTCCCTCTTATGCCCAGGATTTTAAGATCCATGACGGAGAAGGAAGGCTGATCCAGACAGAGATCAGAAAGGGATACGCCTGTTTTTCCGGCCATTTTTCAAAGACCTCACTGACTGTCACCTTCAGGCAGCCGGCCCTGTTGATCCGGGCCAATCCAAAGGTAAGGGCTGATGCAGGAAAAGTGGCCATTGTAAAGGGACCGGTGGTTTATTGCCTGGAAGAGGCTGATAATGGGGATAATCTGGCCGCTGTTTACGTGGAGGCAGACCAGGAGCTGGAAGAAATCTTTGAGCCTGATCTCATGGGAGGGACATTGACTGTCCGGCTTAAGGGGAAAAAGATCTGTGAGGATCAGTGGGAGGAAAACCAGCTGTACGGAGAAAGGAAGATCGGGCTTTTAAATATTGATCTGAAAGCAGTGCCATACAGCAGCTGGGGGAACAGGAAAACAGGAGAGATGACGGTATGGATAAAGGAACTTATCCGGTAGGAATCATACAGATGATATCATCTGATTTGATAAAGCAGGAATATAAAAAGGAGGATTTATCATGAAAAAACGGGTATTAGCAGGGCTGCTGTGTGCAGCATTGGCAGCATCCATGATCACTGGATGCAGCAGCAGTACCAAGGGAGATTCCCAGGAAACCACCAAAGGCGCGGCTTCTGCTGGGAAAAAGGAAATGGATGTGGGGGGAAGTGACGTGACCACATTAAATGTTTGGACTTTTATTGAACTGCACCAGAATTTTTATGTGGCAATGGCAGAGAAATGGAACGAAGCCCATCCGGATAAAAAAGTGAAGCTGGTGCTGAGCAATATGCCCTATGACGACATGCACAACAAGCTGTCCCTGGCGCTGGAATCAGGGGAGGGAGCGCCGGATGTTGTGGATATTGAGCTTGGCAAGTTTCCTGCATTTATGACGGGAAAGATCGGTCTGATGGAGCTTAACGATGCGATCGAACCATACAGGGAGAACATTGTAAAATCCAGACTGGATATTTACACAAAGGACGGGAAGGAGTACGGGCTTCCCACCCATGTAGGAACAACGGTGGCATTTTATAATGAAAAGCTGTTAAGTGATGCAGGAATTAACTATGCAGATATTAAGACCTGGGATCAGTTTAAGGAAGCAGGCGTGAAGTACCATGAAGCCACCGGGAAATATTTCGCCTGCGTGGAGACCTCTGCCCAGTGGATGGTCAACTTAATGCTGGCTCAAAAGGGCGGGGATTATATTGATGAAAACGGGAAGCTCAACCTGACCAGCAAGGAAATGGCGGAGGTTCTGGAATACATAAAGGGAATGCAGGAAACCGGCGCATTTGCAACGGTCCCAGGCGGGCAGCCGGATAATGAGGAAGCCTACCCATTCTATAACTCAGGAGATTATGCCGTGCAGATCATGCCGTTCTGGCAGACCTCCAGATATGTGAATTATATGAAGGATTTAAAAAAGCAGGTAGCCATTGCCCCGGTACCGGTATGGAATGAAAATGACAAAGAAGCAGCCACCATCGGCGGAGGCGGTACTGGCACTGCCATTGTTAAATCCAGTGAACACGCACAGCTTGCCGCGGAAGTCATGGCCTATATCAAGCTTTCCGAGGATGCCAACAAGGAAGTATGGAATGTATTGGGCTTTGATCCGGTCAATACTGCAGTATGGACAGACTCCTCCCTGACACAAAACCCGGATAACCAGTTTGTTCAGTATTTTACCAATTACCCCTTTGATACTCTGCTTAAATCAAAGGATGGTATCGGCTCCTTGCGGGCTTATACCGATGAAAAATATCCCTCCATTAACAATGAATTCTGCAATGTGACCTTAAACAGTATTTTTGAAGACGGGGTGGATGTGGCAGAGGCCCTTCAGTCCTCCCAGGAAACCCTGAATAATGAATTTAAAGAATAGGAAAGGCTGTTGGCTGCAGGAGGCCGGTTGTCTCCTGCAGCCCAAAGTTAAGTTCCTATGGGAAAAGGGGTAAACAAAATGAAGAAATTCTTTTACTCGAAAAAGATAGCTCCTTATGTATTTATCTGCCCGTTTGTGATCACGGTACTGTTATTCTGGCTTGTACCCATCTGCAACGGGGTTCTGTTAAGCTTTCAGGATGTATTGAAAGAGCAATGGGTGGGATTTGACAACTATACGCGGCTGCTGTCTGATAAAATATTTATGAAGGCATTGTGGAACAGCTTTAAATATATGGCAGGAACGCTGATTCTTCTGATTCCTTTTCCAATGCTGTTTGCGACCCTGTTAAACAGCAGGCTGATGAAAAAGGCAGATTTTTTTAAATCCGTCTATTTCATACCGGCGCTGACTTCTGTTGTGGTGGCAGGCACTATTTTCCGCCTTATGTTCGGGGAGTCATCTACCTCTCTTTTTAATCAGGTTCTGGGGTTTTTCGGAGCAGCCCCCATAAAATGGCTGAAAGGTGCAGGAACCAGTTATTTTGCCCTTTTGCTTCTGGCCTGCTGGAGATGGACTGGAGTGAATATTCTGTACTTTCTTTCAGGACTTCAGAGCATTCCTTCCGACCTTTATGAGGCGGCGGCCATTGACGGAGCTTCCAAGTGGCAGCAGTTTTCCAAAATATCCGTACCCCTGGTCAAGCCTACCACGGTTTATGTCCTTACGATCAGCATTTATGCAGGCCTGTCCATGTTTCTTGAAAGCAATATGCTGTTTAAGGGAAATAATTCTCCCAATAACATCGGCCTTACCATTGTGGGATACCTTTACCGGCAGGGAGTTGAAAAGAGGGCCCTGGGTTATGCGTGTGCTGTTGGCCTGATCCTTCTGCTGGTTGTCATGTTGGTAAACCTCCTTCAGCTGAAAATCACAGGTACCTTTGAAGAAGGGAGGGAATGAAATGAAGGAAAGAAATACATCAAATCTGCAGGTCAAACGAACGGCGGCAGCGGCAGCACTGATCGTTTTGTTTTCCATTCTTGCCATATTGATCATCCTTCCCATTTGGGTGTTGTTTGTGGCCAGCTTTAAGCCTGGCAGTGATTTGCTGCAATACGGCCTTAACCTGGACATTCGTGTTTCCAGGATGAGTCTGGACAACTATGTTCTGCTGTTTGCAGGGCAGCATGAATACTGGAAATGGTTCTTTAACAGCATCTCCCTTACCGTTGTTACGGTGGTAAGCACCCTGTTTGTAAGCTCCTTTGTGGGATATGGATTTGCAGCTTATGAATTTAAGGGAAAAAAGGTGCTGTTTGTCATCGTTCTTCTGATCCTTTCCATACCTTTGGAGGTGGTTATGCTTCCCCTGTATAAGCAGATGTCCGGCTGGAAGATGATGGACAGCTATGCAGCAGTCATTCTCCCCTTTGTTGCCCATGCTTCCACGATCTTTTTCTTCAGGCAGTACCTGATGAGCATTCCAGGATCTCTTTTAGAAGCCGGAAGAATTGACGGCGCCACCGAGTACGGGATTTTTTACAGGCTGATCGTTCCTCTGATGAAGCCTGCGTTTTCCGCCATGGCCATTCTCAATGGAATGAATGCGTGGAACAATTATTTATGGCCTCTTTTGGTGATCCGGTCTTCTGAAAAATATCCCCTGACCCTGGGCTTAAATACCCTCATCAACCCATATGGGGATAATTACAGCCTTCTGATCGTAGGCTCTGTTTTCTCAGTGATCCCCATATTCCTCCTGTTTGTGGCATTCCAGAAATACTTCATTGAAGGAATGATGGCAGGGGCTGTGAAAGGATAGAGGTGGCAGAGGATGGACAGCCGTAATTTTAAGAAAACCCCTTATAATGAACCCTTTATCCCTCAAAGGGCAGACCCCTATCTATACCGCCATGAAGATGGAAGCTATTATTTTACCGCATCGGTGCCGGAATACGACAGGATCATTCTTCGGCGTTCCGAAACAATCCAGGGATTAAAGGATGAAAAGGAAGTGACTATCTGGGATAAACACCGGAAAGGGATCATGAGCGCACATATCTGGGCTCCGGAGCTTCATTATATGGACGGCAGGTGGTACATTTATTTTGCAGCAGGGGATGTGGAGGACGTCTGGGCTATCCGCCCTTATGTGCTGGAATGCAGGGAACAAGACCCGATGACAGGTACCTGGAGAGAGCTGGGCATGGTACAGCCCTTTGATGATTATACGTTTCAGGATTTTTCCCTGGACATGACAGTTTTTGACCATGGCGGGAGCCGGTATTGTATCTGGGCAGAAAAGGTCAGCGTAGGAAAGAAGATTTCCAATTTATACATAGCCAGAATGGAGACACCCTGGAAGCTTTCATCGGAGCAGGTGACTCTTTCTGCTCCTGATTATGATTGGGAACGGGTAGGTTTTTGGGTCAATGAAGGACCGGCGGTTTTAAAGCATGGGAATAAGATTTATGTCACTTATTCTGCCAGCGCCACAGGGGCGTGTTACTGCATGGGACTTTTAAGCATTGATGGAGATGGAGATTTGCTGGATCGGAATGCATGGAAAAAGGAGCGGGAGCCTGTATTTAAGACAGTAGCGGAAGCAGGAATTTTTGGTCCGGGACATAATTGTTTTGTAAAAAGCGAAGACGGGCTTCAGGATATTATGGTATATCATGCAAGGCAGTACGATGAGATCTCCGGAGATCCTCTCTACGATCCCAACCGGCATGCTTATGCGATAAAGGTTGGCTGGGGAGAGCATGGCCCGGTATTTGACTGGAAGAATTATATAAGATAACAAAAAAGGAAATCAGCGTGTTACAGGCGGTTTGTTGCCTGTGAAATGCTGATTTTTTCCATCCTTTCAATAATTTGTAAGAACTGGTAAGAGTTTTGTCAGAACTTGTCCGAAAACTTTAGGGAAATATAAGGAATTATTCCTGTTTTCAGAGGAACTCTATGGTACAATTTAGTCATAACCATAGCATATCATATAACAAATGCCCTTCCAGGGATATCTATATGTTCAAAGACCGTGGGAGGATTTAAGAGGAAATACCCTTCGGGTATACTTATATGCCCAAAAAACATGGGCGAAAAAGAGGAAAGGAGACAGTGGATCTATGAGAATTGGAACATTTATAAGAAGAATGGTATTTTTGCTGATGACAGTGTGTCTTTTAGCCGGATTCACTGTGGCATATAAGGGGTATGAGATGTACCGGGAGGCTCTTAATGGAACCGGACTCCAGGAACGTGTGGAGTCTGTTCGGGATAAAGAAGGCTATACGGAATATGATAACCTGCCCCAGATTTATGTGAACGCAGTCATATCGGTGGAGGATCACCGTTTTTACCGCCATAATGGGATCGACTTAATTGCCATTGCCAGGGCAGTGACAAACGATATCAGGGCCGGAAAGCTTGTGGAAGGCGGCAGCACCATAACCCAGCAGCTTGCAAAGAACTTATATTTTGACCAGGATAAGGACATTGCCAGGAAAGCGGCCGAGGTGTTCATGGCCTTTGATATTGAGAAAAATTATTCCAAGGAGGAAATTTTTGAGCTGTATGTGAACTGCATTTATTTTGGGGACGGATATTACAGCGTAGGTGATGCCAGTGAGGGCTACTTTAAGAAAACGCCGGAGGAAATGACGGAGTATGAAAGCACTCTTTTAGCCGGTGTTCCTAATGCCCCATCCAAATATGCTCCGACCAAAAACCCGGTTCTTGCAGAGAAACGGCAGATGAAAGTTCTTCAGAGAATGGAGGCATGCGGATACTTTTCAGCGGAAGAAGCGGAGACAGTGGCGGAACAGATGGTTGCCCTTCATTGACTTTTACTTGATGTATGAAAGGATAGGGGGTATAATGGAGGTGTTACAAGTATCCTGTTTACATACAAAAGAATGGAGGAACCTATGGCTGTCAGACAGTTTGCAGGCAGACGTTTGAACCAATACGCAGAAAATTACGTAGTATTTGACTTGGAGACAACAGGCATCAGTCCTGAAGAGGATTCCATTATTGAGATATCCGCGATCAAGGTGAAGGGACATGAACCTGTAGCCGAATTTGATACACTGATCAATCCTGGGACTCATATTCCGGCCGGGGCTACCAACGTAAATGGAATCACAGATGACATGGTAAGGGAAGCTCCCGGATTAAGAGAAGCCCTGCCGGATTTCCTTACCTTTATCGAAGGGGAGATCCTGGTAGGACACAATATCCAGTCCTTTGACTTGCTTTTCCTTTACCGGGCTGCAGAAGAGCTTCTTGGAATAGGGGTGCCCAATGATTATGTGGATACTCTTTTTATGGCAAAGGCCTGCCTTCCCCAGCTTGGACGCCACCGTTTGACGGATATATCTGCGTATTTCCATATTGATACGGATGGAGCTCACCGGGCACTTTCTGATTGTATCATGAACCAGAAGTGCTATGAGGAGATGGGAAAACTGGACAATAAAGTGGAAGCTGAAGTTTGCCCTCAATGCGGCGGGGTGCTTAAGCTTCGCAGCGGAAAATTTGGACAATTTTACGGCTGTTCCAATTTTCCCCAGTGCCGTTTTACAAGGAATGTTTAAGAAACAGCTTACCGGTGTTATTTTGTACTGTACCGGAAGCATAGACTGATTACATAATGAAAGAAAGGGGAAACGGTGTGGAGGATAAGAACTTATATAATAAGATCATGCTGATCGCGTTTTGCCTGATCATGATTTTGCTTTGCGCCGGTATGTACAGCTGGTTTCATGGCGGGAATGCAGTTCCGGATCTGGAAGTACCCCGGGAAAAGGTCCAGGTCCTTCAACAGGAGTTTTGGGAGCCAGCGGGGCTTTCGGAGTCTGTAATCTAGGAGGAAGGACCGAAGCATGGAATTTTTGATTGAAAGGGCAGATCCCTCGGATTATCTGATCATGGCTGATGTGATCCAGTCGGTGTGGCAGCAGATTGAGCAGAAGGACTGGTTTGTTGCCGATGATTCAGAATACACCCGCCATACCCTGACAGAGGGAAACGGAATCGGTTACAAGGCCTTTGAAGCGGAATCCGGGACCCTGGCCGGTGTATTTATTGCTGCACTGCCGGGAGACAGGGAAGAAAACCTTGGCCGGGACATTGGCCTCTCCCAGGAAGAGCTGGGAAAGGTGGCCCATATGGAGTCAGTGGCTATTCTTCCGGAATACCGGGGAAACGGCCTTCAGTATATTCTGATGAAGACTGCAGAGGAAGAACTCAGGAAACAGGGCTTCCGGCATCTGATGTGCACGGTCCATCCGGAAAATAAATACAGCAGGAACAATATGATAAAGCAGGGGTACCGGGTTGTCCTGACTAAGGAAAAATACGGCGGATATTTAAGGGATATTTTACTAAAAGAAATATCTTAAGACGCCGGGGTTTGCAAACGTTTGCATAAAAAGCCGTTGACGTATGAATTGTTTTTACGTATACTTTTTTATAACGGCTGACAGAAGTCACCACTGACAGAATGTATAAAATATAACAATAAACAAAAACAGATACCAGGAAGGTATGGGTATTCCCAAGGAATACGTATGACTGTTTCTGGTATCTGTTTTTGTTGCGGAAAATACCGGAGCTGGTATGGCCGTTTATGGAGGAGGAAAAACGATGATAAAGTGTAAATGGGGGATTGCCGCGGCTTTTATGATGTCTGCCGTGGTCATGAGCGGATGTGGAAAGACAGGCGGGACCCAGGCTGCAGGGCAGGCCCAGACGGTTACGGAAGCTTCTGAAACAGAGGCCGCCGGGGAAAAAGACGGAGTTGTAGTGGTAATGGGAGTCACCTCGGAGCCTGAAGCAGGATTTGATCCGGCTTATGGCTGGGGAGCCGGGGAACATGTCCATGAGCCTTTGATTCAGAGCACACTCACGGTTACGGATAAGGATTTGAACATTGGTTACGATCTGGCAACGGATATGGAGGCAGGCAGCGATGGTATGACCTGGACCGTTAAGATCCGGAATGACGTTTCCTTTACTGATGGGGAGAAGCTGACCGCACAGGATGTGGCCTTTACTTATAATACCCTGAGGGATACCAGCTCGGTCAATGATTTTACCATGCTGGACCGGGCCGAAGCCCTGGATGATACGACGGTGGTATTTTATATGAAGCATCCGTATTCCATCTGGCCTTATACCATGGCAATCGTCGGGATCGTGCCGGAACATGCATATGGTGCGGATTACGGGGAACATCCCATCGGGTCCGGCCGGTACATATTAAAGCAGTGGGACAGGGGGCAGCAGGTGATCCTGGAAGCCAATCCCGATTATTATGGAGAGGCTCCAAAGATGAAACGGGTCACGGTCCTTTTTATGGAGGAAGATGCGGCTTTGGCGGCAGTCCAGTCCGGGCAGGCTGATGTTGCCTATACGGCAGCGTCCTATTCGGATTTAACAGTACCGGGGTTTGGGCTTTTGGACTGCAAAACAGTGGATAACCGGGGCTTTAACCTTCCTGTCATTCCTTCCGGAAGCGTATCGGAAGAAGGGGTGCCCATGGGAAATGATTTTACCAGTGATGTAATGGTCAGAAGGGCCGTCAATATGGGAATCAACCGGGAGGAAATGATCGATCACGTGCTGAACGGATACGGCAGTCCTGCCTACAGCGTCTGTGACAAAATGCCGTGGTATGAGCCTTCAGCAAAAACAGAGTATGACCCGGAAGGGGCAGAGGCTCTGCTTGAAGCGGCAGGCTGGAAAAAGGGCGGGGACGGGATTCGTGAAAAGGATGGGAAACGGGCAGAGCTTCATTTCCTCTATCCTGCCAGCGATTCCGTAAGGCAGGCCCTTGCCGCGGACACTGTCAATCAGCTGAAAAAGATTGGAATTGACGGGCAGATGGAAGGAGTTGGCTGGGACACGGCCTACGACAGAGCCCAGTCACAGCCTTTGATCTGGGGCTGGGGAGCCCACACGCCCATGGAGCTTTATAATATTTACCATACCATGGAGGAAACAGGGCTTGCGGCCTATTCCCCTTATGCCAATGAAAAGGTGGATCAGTACATGGATGAAGCCCTGGCACAAAATGATCTGGAAAAATCCTATGAGCTGTGGAAAAAGGCCCAGTGGGATGGGGAAACCGGCATTACCCAGAATGGGGATATTCCTTGGATCTGGCTTGTAAATATCGATCATTTATACTGGGTAAGGGATGGATTAAAGGTTGCGGACCAGAAGCTTCATCCCCATGGACATGGCTGGTCCATCGTAAATAATGTAGATCAGTGGAGATGGGGATCATGAAAAACAGCTGGAAAGGAAGGAAGATCATTTGGTTTTTATTTAAACAGTTTGGGCGGATGGCAGTCCTTCTTTTTCTGGTAAATGCAGCGGCTTTTTTTCTGGTATCGATTTCGCCCATTGATCCTTTAAAGGTCAATGTGGGCCAGGCAGCCCTTGGCTCCATGAGCCAGGAGCAGATCGCAAAGCTTTCCCTGTATTGGGGGACCGGGCTGCCGCCTGTGGAACGCTTCCTTTCCTGGGCCGGCGATTTTATAAAAGGGGATATGGGAACTTCACTTTTGTACCGGCAGCCTGTTTCTCATGTAATCGGCGTGAAGCTGTCAAATTCCCTGTGGCTTATGACTGTTTCCTGGGTGGTTTCCGGAGGAGCCGGTTTTGCCCTGGGGGTCCTGGCAGGTGCAAACAGAGGAAAGACGGTGGATAAAGTGATTTCCGCTTATGCCCTGGTGACTGCCAGCACCCCGGCTTTTTGGCTGGCCCTGGTGTTTTTGATGGTGTTTGCCGTACGGCTCCACATTCTTCCCATCGGGCTCAGCGTTCCCATTGGCATGGAAGCGGCGGAGGTCACGTTAAAGGACCGGGTGATCCATGGGATTCTTCCCTGCCTGACCCTTTCTGTTTCCGGGATGTCTGCCATCCTCCTTCATACAAGAGGGAAAATGATTCAGGTCCTGGAAAGCGATTACGTTCTTTTTGCAAGGGCCAGGGGAGAATCCAAAAGCCAGATCGTTTTTCGCCACGGGATCAGGAACGTCCTTCTGCCCGCCATGACCCTCCAGCTTGCTTCTGTCAGCGAAATCTTCGGAGGCTCGGTCCTGGTGGAGCAGGTATTCTCTTATCCAGGCCTTGGCCAGGCGGCTGTGACAGCCGGACTTGGAGGTGATGTGCCTCTGCTTCTGGGGATCACTGTCATCAGCGCAGCCATTGTATTTACAGGGAATTTTACGGCAAACGTGCTTTACGGCACAGTGGATCCGAGAATGAGAAAAGGGAGGGAAGGCGCATGAAACAATGGAACGGCCGGAAAACCATGGTCTGTCTCCTCATAGTTTTTATTGCACTTTTGACGGCTGTGGCCGTTGCCGGGCAGTTTTACAGGACAGAGGCTTTGGTCACTGATTTTTCCAGGAAAAATATGCCGCCCTGTCTTTCTTATCCCTTTGGTACGGACTGGCTGGGCCGGGACATGTTCGCCCGGACCGTGACAGGCCTTTCCATGAGCATCCGGATCGGTCTTCTCACTGCGGCTGTCAGCACGGTTATGGCATTTTTTCTGGGGCTTTTTGCGGCATCCATGGGAAAGGTGGCTGATGGGCTTGTGATCGGACTCATTGACCTTGTCATGGGGATCCCTCACATCCTTTTGCTGGTTCTGATCTCCTTTGCCATGGGAAAGGGCTTTAAGGGAGTGGTGATAGGCATATCCCTGACTCACTGGACCTCCCTTGCAAGGCTGATCCGGGGAGAGGTTCTTCAGCTTAAGGAGAGCCAGTACATAAAGATTTCCCGTAAGCTTGGTCATGGCGGATTTGAAACAGCCCTTAAGCATATGACCCCTCATTTGCTTCCGCAGCTTTTTGTGGGGCTTGTGCTGTTATTTCCTCATGCAATCCTTCATGAGGCCAGCATCACGTTTCTGGGCTTCGGGCTTTCTCCGGAGCAGCCGGCCATTGGCGTGATTTTGTCGGAGAGCATGAAGTACCTGGCAATGGGGAAATGGTGGCTTGCCCTGTTTCCGGGAGCGTTTCTGGTGGTTGTAGTTCTGCTGTTTCATTTAACAGGGGAAATGATGAGCAGGCTTATGGATCCCGGCTTTGTACATCAGTAGGAGGGAATGGATTGGAAGAGAAGAAAACAGTTCTGTCGGTAGAGCACTTATCGGTGTCATTCACCCAATATGAGCGTTGGATACAAAGGACCACTCTTTTGGCTGTCAAGGACGTGAGCCTGACTGTGAAAGAAGGGGAGCTGGTGGCAGTGGTCGGCTCCAGCGGATCAGGCAAAAGCCTGCTGGCACATGGTGTTCTGGGGATTCTGCCTTATAATGCGGCCTGGACCGGAGATATCTCCTATTATGGAGAGAAGCTGACGGAAGAGCGGAGAAAAAAGCTGCGGGGAAAGGAGATCGTTCTGGTTCCCCAAAGTGTTTCCTATTTAGATCCCTTAATGAAAGCCGGACCTCAGATCAGGAAAGGGAGGAAGGATAAGGAAAGCAGGGGGGAGAGCTTAAAAACGCTGAAACGGTACGGACTTGATGAGAGCGTGGAACGATTGTATCCCTATGAATTGTCAGGGGGAATGACCAGAAGAATCCTGATTTCCACTGCTGTCATGGAAAAACCAAGACTGGTCATTGCAGATGAGCCTACGCCGGGACTCCATGCGGAGGCCGCAAGGAGGGTGTTGTCCCATTTTCGGGAAATGGCCGATGAAGGGGCGGGGGTGCTTCTCATCACCCATGATCTGGAACTGGCGCTTGAAATTGCGGACCGCATTGTGGTATTCTATGCCGGAACCAGCGTTGAGGAAGCATCTGCCTCTGATTTCAGGGAGGAAAAATGCCTGCGCCATCCATATTCAAAGGCCCTTTACAGGGCCATGCCTGACCATGGATTTTGGGCTGCGCCGGGAACCCAGCCTTACTTAAAGGACCGTCCTAAAGGCTGCCCTTATAGTCCCAGATGTGAGCATCGGGAAGCAAGGTGTTCCGGGGAAGTGGAATACGTTGGCCTGCGGGGAGGAATGGTCCGGTGTGTAAAGGTAAAGGAGGGATAAGGTGAGACTGGAAGCTAAAAACATATCATTCCGGTATGATAATGGGAATAGACAGATATTAAACGATTTGACCATGCACATGGACAGCGGGGACCGTTTGGGGCTGATTGCTCCCAGCGGCTTTGGAAAGACCACCTGCTGCAAGATTCTTGCAGGGTATGAAAGACCGGACAAGGGAGAGGTGATTTTAGACGGAAAGCCCCTTTCTTCTTATAAGGGCTATTGCCCTGTCCAGATGATCTGGCAGCATCCGGAAAGCTCTGTAAACCCAAGGCTTAAGCTTAGGGAGGTTTTAAAAGAGGGGGATGGGGTGGAAAAACGGATCATAGAAGGACTTGGCATTGAAGCGGAATGGTTAAACCGGTATCCTGCCGAGGTTTCGGGAGGTGAGCTCCAGCGTTTCTGCATAGCCCGGGCGCTGGGCGGGGGAACTAAGTTTCTCCTTGCGGATGAGATCAGTACCATGCTGGATTTGATCACCCAGAGTCAGATCTGGAATTTTCTCATATCGGAAGTGAAGAAACGGGGAATCGGCCTTTTGGTGGTCAGCCATTCCGAGGGCCTTTTAAAGCGCATATGCACAAGAAGGCTTGATTTGCACGAACAATAAGACAACGTAAGAGGAGGGAGTCGGGATCATGGAGATTAGAGATATGCTTAACCTGGTGAAATCAGGAGAAATGGAAATCAGGGAAGCAGAGCAGCTGTTAAAGGATCTTCCTTATGAAGATCTGGGCTATGCAAAGCTGGACCACCACAGAGCGCTTCGTTCCGGCTTTGGAGAGACAGTCTTTTGTCAGGGAAAGCCGGATCCATATCTGGTGGAGATTTACAGGAAATTCTATGAAAGGGATGGTGAGGTGCTGGGAACCAGGGCGTCAGTGGAACAGTTTGATCTGGTTAAGGCCGTTGTGCCTGAAGTCTGTTATGACCCCATATCCAGGATCCTGAAGGTGGAGCGCCCGGGAAAGGAAAGGAAAGGCTGTGTGGCAGTCTGTACCGGCGGTACGGCTGATATTCCGGTAGCAGAGGAGGCGGCGCAGACCGCAGAATATTTCGGCTGCCAGGTGGACCGGATCTTTGATGTGGGGGTGGCAGGAATCCACCGCCTTCTTTCCCAAAGGGACAGGATCAGGAATGCCAGCTGTATTATTGCTGTGGCAGGAATGGAAGGGGCTCTTGGGACGGTGATTGCCGGGCTGGCGGAATGCCCGGTCATTGCAGTTCCAACCTCCGTAGGTTACGGAGCCAGCTTCCATGGGCTGTCAGCTCTTCTTACAATGCTGAATTCCTGCGCAAATGGAATTTCCGTTGTAAACATTGATAATGGATATGGAGCCGGATATATAGCAACACAAATCAATCGACTGGCGGTGAGATAAAATGGGAAAAATACTGTACTTGGAATGCAATTCAGGGATCAGCGGTGATATGACCGTAGGCGCTCTTTTGGACCTGGGAGCGGACAGGGAGGCACTCACTAAGGCCTTGCAGAGCCTGGGAGTGGATGGCTATCATCTTCATTTTGGCAGGACCAGGAAATGCGGGCTGGATGCTTATGATTTTGATGTTATCCTGGAGGATAAAGAGCATGATCATGGACACGGGACTGCTCACAGGCATAGCCATGAGCATGACGGCAGCCACGAAAATGATTACAACCATAGTCACGGTCATGACCACGAGAATGATCACGGCCATAGTCACTGCCATGACCATGAAAATGATCACAACCGTGACCACAACCATATCAGCGGTCATGATCAGCTCCATGTCCACCGGAATCTCCAGGATATTTACGCCATCATTGACCGCCTGGACTCCAACAGCAGGGTAAAGGCAATGGCAAGGCGGATGTTTGAAATCGTGGCAGAGGCGGAGTCAAAGGCCCACGGCATCCCTGTGGAAGAAGTCCATTTTCATGAGGTGGGAGCCATTGATTCCATTGTGGATATTATCGGTGTGGCAGTCTGTGTGGACAGCCTGGGAGTGGATGAAATCGTGGTGTCTCCTCTGTCGGAGGGATATGGCAGCGTCCGCTGCCAGCATGGGGTCATCCCGGTTCCTGTTCCGGCAACAGTAACAATTGCATCGGCTCATGGGCTGACGCTTCGGCTTACTGACAATGAAGGAGAAATGGTGACTCCCACCGGAGCAGCTATTGCAGCAGCCCTTAGGACAAGAAAGGGCCTGCCATCCTCCTTCCGGATCTTAAAAACAGGAATCGGAGCAGGGAAAAAGGACTTTAAGCAGGCAAATATCCTGAGGGCCATGATTCTGCAGGAAGAGGAAAAAGAGGCAGGAGAAACCATGTGGGTTTTGGAAGCCAATATTGATGACTGCACCGGGGAAGCCTTTGGTTTTGCCATGGAATCTTTATTAGAAGCGGGAGCGGCGGATGTCTGGTATACGCCTGTCTTTATGAAGAAGAATCGTCCTGCCTATATGCTCAGCCTGATCTGCCGGGAAGGGGAGATCAGCAGAATGGAGGATATTCTGTTCATTCAGACCACCACCATTGGAGTCAGGAGATATCCGGTTTCCAGGACCATTCTGGACAGGAAGAAAAGAACAGTTATGACCGAATGGGGAGGAGCTGAGGTAAAAATCTGTACCTACAAGGACAGGACGTTCTGTTATCCGGAATTTGAAAGTGTAAGAAGTATTTGCAGGCAAAGCGGACTGGATTACCAGACCGTATACGGTATCATACGCAAGGAGGCGGAAAAATAATGGAGCAGAATATATCAGAAATAAAAAAACGTCTGGAACAGACGATGGCGGAGTATGCCAAAGAAGACATTTGTCTGGCTTTTTCCGGGGGAGTGGATTCCAGCCTGCTGCTGAAGGTGGCCGCAGATGCGGCAGGAAAGACGGGGAAAAACGTTTATGCGGTAACCTTTGACAGCCGCCTTCACCCTTCCTGTGATCTGGAGATCGCCGCCAGAGTGGCAAAGGAGCTGGGAGGAATCCATAAGGTAGTCTCCGTCAATGAACTGGAGCAGGAGGAAATACGCTTTAATCCTGTAAACCGGTGCTATCTGTGTAAAAAGAAACTGTTCCAGTCTTTAAAGGATTTTGCCCAGGAACAGAACATTCCTTATATCATGGATGGGACCAATGAGGATGACCTTCATGTTTACCGTCCCGGGATCACGGCCTTAAGGGAATTAGGAATCATCAGCCTTCTGGCAGAGCTTCACATCACCAAGGCCCAGGTAAAGGAGCTGGCCGCGTGGTACGGAATCTCCGTAGCATCCAGGCCTTCTGCTCCATGTATGGCGACCCGGCTTCCTTACAATACGGAAATCAATTACGATGTCCTGAGCCTTGTCGGAAGGGGCGAAGAGTTTGTAAGCTCTCTTGTGAAAGGAAATGTGCGCTTAAGGCTTCATAAAGACATCGTCCGGATGGAGGTGGACCGGGAAGCAATGGGAGAGCTGATGGAAAAGAGCGGGGAAATCATCTCTTACTTAAAGGAATTGGGATTTACATATATCACCATGGATTTGGAGGGATTCCGGTCCGGAAGCATGGATGTGGGGATAGAACCCATCGTGCAGAATTGATTGTGTTTCTTGTGCAGTTACAGAGATTGCTATGTTAGTTTTTCATTTCAGGCTGATACGGAAAGAGTGCGTTTCCATGGGGAAATGCACTTTTTTCGTATTTTTCGTATTTACTTATCCGGCTGGATCACTTCCAGCTGTGATTTCAGCCCCAATTTCGGGAAGCTGTTCCATTGACATTGATATTAATGATAGGATCCGTAAGAGGATGATTACTAATTATAATATAAAATTGTGTACATTATTCATTGTGAATTTTAATCAATACCTGCTTATATCAAGGGATATACGAATCACGGGCAGGGATGAAAGGTTTATAAAATGTATATTTATTAATTATTACCTAAATATTAGGTTATAATTGAAAATATAATGGTATTTTTGAACATTACAAGAGAAAGTGTTGAATAAAGTTTATGTTAAAATGCACAAATAAGTCTATTGTATTTTGGACTTAATTGTGTTAATATGTTATTGGGTTTTTTGCCCATAAACCTGTTTTTAAACACATAGAGGGCTAATTTTTTAGTAAAGGAGATCATATACCGTGGGTAACAAAGCATTGGTAAACGTGGAACCGGTTGAAGTGTTTCAGTATTTTGAGGAAATCAGCAGTATTCCGAGAGGTTCGGGAGATGAAAGAAGAATCAGCGATTATTTAGTTTCTTTTGCCAAAGAACACAAGCTGGAGGTCATACAGGATAAAGCACTGAATGTAATCATCAAGAAGCCAGGGACCAGGGGGTATGAAGAAAGCCCCGGCGTTGTGATCCAGGGACATATGGACATGGTATGTGAAAAGAGACCTGATGTAACCCATGATTTTATGACAGATCCGATTCAATTGAAAATCGTTGGAGATATGCTTTACGCAGACGGAACAACTCTCGGAGGAGACGACGGTATTGCCGTTGCTATGGGATTAGCGGTTTTGGCATCGGATACGCTGGAGCACCCGCCCGTGGAATTGGTGGTTACCACTTCTGAAGAGACTGGAATGGATGGCGCCCATGTGCTGGATCCCAAAAATGTATCGGGTAAAACGCTTATTAATATTGACTCAGAGGAAGAGGGAATCCTGACGGTAAGCTGTGCAGGCGGCTGTACCTCCAGGATCAGTATTCCCATAATATGGGAAAGCCCGGATCCCAGCCGGGCGGCTTATGCAATTGATATTTCAGGTCTGCAGGGCGGTCATTCCGGAGTGGAAATACATAAGGGCAGAGCAAATGCCAATAAATTGATGGCCCGCCTTTTGAAAAGCTTGAGCTCGGAGATGGATTTAAATTTATGCTCCGTAAGTGGAGGTTCAAAGCATAACGCCATTGCCCGCGATGCACAGGCTGTGGTGTGTGTTAATATTGACAATGTCTCAGAACTGAAAGAGCAGGTTTCCCGTTTGGAGGAAATATTTAAGGATGAATTCAAAACAGCAGATCCGGATATAAAAATTGAGCTAAAACCTGCTGAAAATATGCCGGAACGAATCATGTCAAAGGATACAAAGGAAAACATCATTAATTTTATGTATCTGATTCCAAACGGAATACAAAGTGTAAGCATGGATATTGAGGGGTTGGTAGAAAGTTCATTGAATCTGGGAGTAGTTCAGATAAAGGAGGACAGCGTTGAGATCATCAGTTCTATAAGAAGCTCTGTTGGAAGTATAAAGGATAATATTTATAATACCGTTGCCGCCATTGCCGGCCTTACCAATGGAAAGGTGTCTGCTGAATCGGATTACCCGGAATGGAAATATAATCCCGATTCAAAAGTAAGACAGCTTTTTATAGACTTATATGAGAATTTATTTGGTGAAAAACCTCTGATAAGTGCAATTCATGCCGGACTTGAATGTGCGATTTTTGATAAAAAGTTTAATGGAAACCTGGATATGATTTCCATTGGACCTACCATGTCTGGAGTACATACTGCAGAGGAGCATCTAAGCATTCCGTCTACCCAGAGGACATGGAAGTATTTGACAGAAGCGCTGAAAGCTCTCAAATAGCGGCATAGAGGTGGACCATTTATTGGGTTTCAATTTATGGCAATTATTGAATCAAGCAATGACTATATAATATAAGGGAGTACTGTGTATGAATCAAAAATTATCTAAAGGAGCATATGGCGGTGTGTCCGGAAAAGACTACGTCCCATACGTTTCCAAAAGCTCAGGATTGGGCGGAAATATTACAGTATTAATCATTGGTATTCTTCTGTCAGCATTGTTCGCCGCATCGACTGCTTACTCGGGGATGAAAGCTGGTCTTACAGTTGCCGCCGGGATACCGGGTTCCATATTGGGTTCTGTATTTATTGCTGTTTTTGCCAGGGAAAAGGGGATTCTTGGAAAGACACTCATGCAGGGGATGGCAAGCGGCGGTGAATCCATTGCCAGCGGCATGATATTTGTTTTGCCGGCAATTCTTTTGATTGGTTCCAAAGTGACATTTCTGGAAGGCTTTGTGATCGGAGTCGGCGGTGCATTGTTTGGTATTGGGGCAGCTTCTCTTGTTTACAATTATTTGATCGTGGAAGAGCATGGGAAATTAATGTATCCGGAATCAATGGCTATTTCTGAAACCCTGGTTGCTTCGGAAGGCGCTAAAGATTCACTTAAGTTTATGGGGATCGGATTTGGAATAGGCGGTTTGATAACCATGTTGACCAGCTCATTCTTAAATATCACCAACAATGTGATCAGCTTTGTAAATGAGCCTTTTTACAAATGGAAGTTTCAGCTGGAAGTAAATCCCCTGCTGCTGGGGATCGGCTTTATTGTTGGAATGCAGGTGTCCGTGACCATGTTTGCCGGTTCCATATTATCCAACTTTGCCGTTACTCCTCTCATTGGCTATTTTGCTTCTTTAGGCAGTGGCGGCCCGGCCGTATGGAATAATCCCGCTGTCAGTGTAAACGGCATGGGGGTCAGCGATATAGCAGGGAGCTACGTAAAATATATCGGTGCTGGCATGATGCTTTCCGGCGGCCTGATCGGTGCGGTAAAGCTGATTCCGACGGTTATCGCTTCCATAAAGGAAACCATGAATGCCAGAGGAAAAGGCGCCGGCGCCGGGTCTTCTGTTGAAACTGTTATATTACTGGCAGGTATTATCATAGGCTTTATCGGCGGTTTCCTGGTGTCAGGCGGCAACCTTGCCATGGCTTTGCTTGGCGCTGTTTTGTCCATGGTGCTGTCCTTGATGTTTGTCATTGTTTCCGGCCGTTTAACCGGTACCATCGGAACTTCAAACCTTCCGGTATCCGGAATGACAATTGCTTCTATTGTTATTGTCACACTGCTGTTTGTGGGATTGGGTTGGAAGAGCGTGGCTGATAACAAGGCCTTGCTGCTGTTCGGCTCCTTTATCGTCACTGCAATCGCTGCGGCGGGAGGTTACTGCCAATCGCAAAAAGTTTCTTTTATCATTGGCGGAGATAAGACTGAAATGCAGAAATATTTTGCCATTGCTTCAGTGGTAGGCGTTGTGGTAGTTACCTGCGTCATATTATTGCTTTCAAACCAGCTTTCCATGACCGGTGACAATGTTCCGTTTGCACTGCCTCAGGCGAATTTAATGGCAACCTTGACCGCCGGAATCATGTCGGGTCAATTACCCTGGGTCATGATCATCTGCGGTATTGTGATGGGAATTGTATTGTTTTTACTGGGACTCCCTGTAATGACAGTGGCAATAGGGTTTTATTTACCCATATCCACAACCTCTATCATTTTGATAGGAGCCCTGGTTCGTTTCTTTGCGGAGAAATACTCCCAAAATGAGAGGGAAAGTGAAGTGAGGGTTTCTAACGGAGTAAGCCTGTCGTCAGGGCTTGTTGCCGGCGGATCAATCATCGGACTGATCGGAATCATACTGCAGGTTGCGGGCATTATCAAAGGCACCGGTCCAAACGGATTTGCGAACACAAATGGAATGGCATTTATCTTACTGATTATTCTTGTAGCAGCGACCGCAATACCGATTTTTAAGAGTGAAGTGAAGAATGTTAAATAATAATGATGAGGTTTTAAATATCATATATAAAATTTCGGATGAACTGGAATATGAAGTTGACAAAAACGGCATTGTGACCATACTTGAAAAACAGGATCACAAGGTCCAGCGTTTTTTTAGAAAACTTGGTTTCAGAATTCCGGAATATAAAAAGACTGCCATGGATGAGTATGGAAGCTGGGTTTTTCTTCAAATTGACGGCAGCAGAACTGTTTGGGAAATTGGCAAAGGCCTTGAAGAAAAGTACGGCCATAAGGTTTTGCCGCTGTATGAAAGATTGCTGTTATACATCAGTCACCTGGAGCAGCAATTTCACTATATCGAAAATACCGGCAGGATGTAATAAAGAGTCTGCTTTGCAGACTCTCCAGCCACTATGGAGTATTTCAGCAGACATACTTTAGCACGGAGGAATCACAATACATGTAGACCGGTGCCGGGAATTACGTCCTGGCACCGGTCTTTTTTTCGCATCAGCGTGAACATGCCTTGAATTTCAAGGGAATGACTAACTGACTGCGGACGTATATGGCGTACAGATTCCAGTCCTTTTAGATGTCCTTATTAACGGATCACTGAAAGAAGAACAGATTGACACTGGAGTTTAAGCATTTTTAACTGTTGTAAAAAAACGATTGATATCCACCAGGCCATAACCCCATATGTTATTTGGATAAGTATTGTAATCATCCCGCATTGCATTCCAACTTAACTGCCGGTTAATAATGTTGCCGGTCATCTGGATATAATTCTTTTTGACAATTGCCCATTCAAAAACCATAGCCATAATGCCTGCTGTGTGAGCCGCCGCCGCTCCTGTTCCTGTGGCATAGCCATATGTGTTTTCCGGAAGTGCACATGGGATACGATAGCCTGGAGCTGCAATATCAGGTTTAATTAATCCTATTCTCGTGTAGCCTCTGCCTGATTCTTCCAGAATGCTGTTATTGTCCTGATTATAGGCGGTAACCGTCAACAGGCTTTTTGCATTTCCCGGAGAAGTAATCGTAACGTTTGGATCTGAGTTTATAAAGTATGTTTCGTTTGAGATCAAGTCACCTGTCGGGAGCCATGCATGAAAGGAGAAGGAATCATTATTCATATTCTCTACATGAATATGCCAGATTCCTGGAAAGGTATTTTGGAAACGCAGCAGGATAAGCTGGTCTCCGGTGTTTTGTTCAAAAATAATATTATTTATCCAGATGTTTGTTTCGCTTAAATTGAAATTATAATTTAAGCAGCTATTTAGAGCCGGAGGAATTAATCTGGTAGATTCATTGTTGGGTGAAGTGATGCTGATGGAGAGCTGTGCCGGAGAATATGACCAGATTTCCAAGGAGAACATACTGTCATCATTTCCCGCATTTAATTCAAAATCATGGTAAGAGAATCCGGATACAGGGGCGCCGAAATAATGCCTTTGTTTGTTTCCTTCATTTCCTGCTGAGACTGCAACTCCAACTCCGGGAAGCAGTGCCAGGTAATCCAGATAGCTGCTTAAAGGACCGTTCCCGTCATGTCCTCCCTGACTTGTTCCAAGGGCAATACAGATCACCATTGGCTTATTTAATTGCAGGGAAACAAGAAAGAGATAACGTGCGGCAAGCATAATATCAGATTCCTGAAAACACAGGGCACTGTCCGGTATTAAAAAGATATCTTTTAAATTTTTTTTTGCATTTTTCAGTTTTACGACCACCAGATCAGCTTCCGAAGCAACACCGCGTAACCTTTGGTCATTGGTTGGGCTGCCGGCCACTATGCTGGAAATTGCCGTGCCATGGCCATTGGTATCAATCGAAGGAACGATAGATAAAGGATCATCAGACTGCAACGCTTGGTTTATTAAATCTCTGCCGTATTCGGAGCCAAATGCAAAGCTTTCCGGCCGTTCACCGTTTTGTATGGTCTGATCCCATATGGACTGAATGCGGGTGGTTCCGTATCTGTTTCTAAAAGCCTGGTGCCGGTAATCAATGCCTGTATCTATAATTCCTATTAAAACGTCTTTTCCAAACAAGCTTAAATCAGGATTGCTCTGAACTGCTGTAATTCCTGATCTGTCTATACTTGCTATTGAATTCAGCGTAAAGATTGATGAAAAACTGTTGTAAGGATACAGGCCTAAGTCACAAAGGTTCATAGATTCTACGGGAACATGTTCCAAAGAAAAATCTTCATTGAGGTAAGTCAAATCATAGTTAATTTCATGTAATGGAATGAGAGCATTATTAATAAACAGATCGTAATAATTATTATCAAGTATTCTTTCCAAACTCAAGCCCCTTTTTACATTCTGGTGTCTCACCTATATTTATGCAAAAAGATTGGAATTATGAAATTTATGGATCATATCAAAGCAATTAATGGTAATAATTGAATAAAATCATTCTGGTCTTTTAGATGAGTTTGATAGATCGGGATTTTCCTTAATAAGCTGCTTCTATTTCTTTGATCTTCTCATAAAGCATATCATTGACCGGAACCATTAACCCGTGTTTTGCCGCCAGACGCCGGACAACTCCGGAAAACATTTCCACTTCCGAATACCGGCGGGCGATTCCATCCTGACGCATGGAGGGAACGCTTTCCGGTGAAAGGGTTTTGATCAGATTTATGTAGAAAGCCATATCTTCTTCCGATAAGCCGACTCCTTCTTTTTGAGAAAGGGCGATCACTTCTTCCATGGCCCCGATCAGGGCGTCGTAAGCTTTTCCGGGAGCAAGCACTCCGCTGTAATCGGTTTCAAAGGCCATACAGGTCTGGTTGATCCCTACATTCAGCATGAATTTTCCCCAAAGGCGTTTCACAATGTTGTCTTCTACCTTATAAGATACACCGGCTCTGTCAAAGTATCCGGTTAAGTCCTTTAGCCGGGACTCCTGTCCATTGGTTCTGGTTCCAAGATAAAGTGTTCCGGGACGGGTAAAAGTGAGCTTGGAACCGAACCTCATGGCATCCATTCCCTGTGCAATGCAATAAAGCACTTTTTCCTGGCCGAACCGTTCTGCAATGATCTCCTCGCTGTCGATTCCATTCATGACTGATATGATGGTGGTATCAGGGCCGATGCTGGCCGCCATGGTATCCAAAGCAGAGGGAAGAGCGCCGTACTTGACGGCCACAATGAGAAAATCCACAGGCAGAGCCTTTGCACAATCCTGAATTCTAAAGGAAAAGGGCCGGCCGTTTATGGAGAAGGGCGTCCGGCTGTAACGGTCTATTCGCTCACGGTCCCCGAGAAAGAAAACGGCATCAGGGCCAAGGGAGGCGGAAATCTGGCTGGCATAGAGCATACCTAATGCGCCCATCCCTACAATTGCAGTTGTTTTTTCATGATCACTCATAAAGTCTCCTTTCAATAAAGCCTTTCTTACTGGATCAGGCATTGGCTTTTGTCTAAGCCGCCTGCATTCATGCTGTCCTGATATATTTTTTCCAATTCTTCCAGGTGAAAGGCTCCGTCAGCTACCTGGTAATATTTTTTCGTATCCGGCAGATAGAACATGCCGTTTTCGTCCACATTTACCGCACCGGTCTGACCGTCGGAGCTGGAAAAATAAATCTGATAAGTGGTGGCTATATCAAGGGCCCCGTCTGGAACTTCTTTTAAAGAGAAGCCGTGAAAGAGATCAGCCACTGTGGCTATGGTTTCTTTATTTTCATCATAAAAAGAATAACAAATGGAACCATAGTAAATGGAAACGGATTCAGTTTTTTCTGTGTCAACGGGAATTCCGGTAAGGTCCCTTGCTGTCTCCTTTTTCTGGATCTGGCAGGAGGTAAGGGATAATAAAATCAGGATAAAAAGGAAAATAGTTTTTTGTATTCTTCTAACCATAGGAAACCTCGTTTTTAAATCTATATTACCACAAGTTTAAAAAAAAGCAAAGAAATAGGGGAAGAATCGCCGGGACTAAACCCTATAGATGTTTTGTCTGATAATAGCCGGCCAGGATATCAAGATAGGCCTTGGCGTATTTCGGCAAATACCGGTTTTTCTGGTAAGCAGCTATAAGAGTATTTTGGATCTTTTCCTTTCCAATGGAAAGGCAGACGGAAGAGCTGGGCTCCCTGTCTTTTAGAAAATGGTAGTAGCTTTCCGGGGCAAAGGCAGCCCCTAAGCCTTCCATGGCAAGGCGGATGGACATTTCACTGCTTCTGGTATGAAGCAGGACCTTTGGTTGCAGCCCGTAATCCTTAAAGAGCTTTAGGGCAAGGCCCCCGGTATTCTGGTCCGGGTAGAGAAGGATAAAGGGGGCGTCTGCAAGAAGGCTTAGATCGATCCAGGGATATTGGAAACCTTCTTTTTTTTCTGCCTTCTGTATCAAAGGATTTGAGCCTGATAATATCAGAACCATTTCTTCTTTTCCTATAACCTGGTAATCCAGGCCGGTGGGGAATTCATGGACATTGTAAAAGGTTAAGTCCACAGTGTGGTCGGTCAGGGTATGTTCGGCTACAAAATTGACCTCCTCCATCATGTTGACCGTGACGTGGGGATACAGCCGGTGAAATTTGGACAGGGTGGGGCCGATCAGGCTGTTTCCAAGCATGATGGGGATGGCGATATTTAGGCGTCCATGGTTCTGATGCATGATGTCATCAAATTCCATATCCCATTCCATGCCGTATTCTACGATTTTTTCTGCATAATGAATGTAGCGTTCTCCGATGTAAGTTGGAAAATAACCGCTTCCAACCCGGTCAAAAAGGCTGACTCCAAGCTGATGCTCTAAGTTTTTTAAATATTTACTTAAGGATGGCTGGGAGATGAAAAGACTTTCTGCCGCTTTGCTGATGTTTTTCTGCCTGGCAATTGCCAGAATGTATCTTGCTTCTTTCAGTTCCATAGGTGTTCCCCCTTTTGTGCAGGTGATGAGGTGGCTTACCAGAATGTTTTTCATTCCGATCATATACTCCTATTATAGCTTTACTGCATAAAAAATATAGATTATATGTATTTGACGTACAGTATATCATAAATTATAATAAAAGTATAGATATAAATTAACTGTACTTATAAGTAATAATAAGTTTTGACAATGAATGATGTGTAAAACCCGCGGGGAGGTCAGGATGAAGAAAAGTAGTGCATTTATAATGGTCGTGCCAGGGCTTGTAATATTGGCAGTGTGTCTGTTTCTTCCGCTCTTAAGGGTACTTGTCCCGTCTTTTTCTACCGGGGACTATCCTTTGAGCGCCTATGTGGAATTTTTTCAGGATGAGTATTATCTTAAGATTTTTATGAGGACGGTCAAGGTCGCATTTATAACGACGATTGTCTGTATGGCTGCGGGAGTTCCCACCGCGTATTTTATAAGCCGGTGCAGGAAAAAATGGAGGGGGATCCTTCTGTCTGTTTCTATTTTTCCCCTGATGACCAATTCTGTAATCAGAAGCTTTGCCTGGATTAATATATTAGGGAGCAACGGCATCATCAACCGGTTTCTTCTGGCAGCCGGTCTTGTGGAAAAGCCTGCCAAGCTGTTATACACGGATTTCTCCATCATCATTGGTTCCGTTTACTTATTTCTTCCCCTTATGATCGTTACGGTGGCCGGTATCATGGAAAATATAGAAGATGACATGATGGAGGCTGCTATCAGCCTGGGCGCGGACAAGTTCAAGGCTTTTATGAAGGTGGTTTTTCCCATGAGCCTTCCAGGAATCATTGTGGGGGGCATCCTGGTGTTTACCGGTACCCTGACCGCCTATACAACGCCTCAGCTTCTGGGAGGCAATAAACATATGGTCCTTGCCACTTTCATCTACCAGAGAGCCATGAGCGTTGGAGACTGGAATGGGGCTGCGGTCATTTCCCTGATCATGATCGTCACGACCCTGGTTGTCATCAAGGGCTTAAATACCCTGGCGGCCAGGCTGGACAGAAGAGGAGGAAACAATGCGTAAAAATAAAATGCTCACCGCTTTTGCCGTGCTGGTATTCCTGTTTTTGATCCTGCCTCTTGTGATCATCACTGTGACTGCTTTTGGGGAGGGCAGTGCCATCACCTTTCCCATTGAATCTTTTTCTTTCCGTTGGTTTATCAATGTATTTGCCTTAAAATCCTTCCGGGTTTCCTTTTTGACCAGTCTGGAAATTGCGCTCCTTGCCACTGTGGCCGCCCTTATTGCGGGGATCCCGGCTGCCTATGCCCTGGCAAGGTCAGGCATGAAAGGAAAGGGGGTTTTAAAATCCATCTTCCTTTCCCCAACCATTGTGCCTGGAATCGTAATCGGTTTTGTTCTTTATCAGTTTCTGGTGCTGACCTTAAGAATTCCGGTATTTGCCGGACTTTTGGCCGGACATTTCATGGTAACCCTGCCCTATGTGATCCGGGTGGTGGGCTCCAGCTTAGACCAGTTCGATTTTTCGGTGGAAGAGGCGGCCTGGAGCTTAGGGTGCACAAAAACAGGGGCATTTTTCCGGGTGGTGCTTCCTAACATTACATCAGGAATTTCCGCAGCCTTTATGCTGGCCTTTATTAACTCCTTTAATAACATTCCGGTTTCCATGTTTCTCTCAGGTCCCGGGGTATCCACATTCCCTGCGACCCTCATGAATTACATCGAATATAATTACGACCCTACTGTGTCAGCGGTTTCCGTGCTTTTAATGGCCATAACGGTCCTTATTATGGTAATTGTTGACAAGACCCTGGGAATAGCCGCTTTGGCGAAATAGGAGGAAAAACCATGGCATATATGACGCTGCAGAACATTGATGTCTGTTATGACAAGAAGAAGCAGATTTTAAAGGGACTTGATTTAGAGGTACAGGAAGGGGAACTGGTTTCCTTATTAGGGCCAAGCGGCTGCGGAAAGACCACAACTCTCCGGGTGGTGGCAGGATTTCTTGAGCCTCAGAACGGAGTTTTTACTTTAGATGGAGCAGACTTGACGAAGGTTCCGGTCCATAAGAGGAATTTTGGGATCGTATTTCAAAGCTATGCCCTGTTCCCTCATTTAAGTGTTTATGACAATGTGGCCTTTGGGCTTAAGATGAGAAAGCTTGATAAAGCGGACATTGATAAAAAGGTGGATCAGATCCTGGAGGTCTGCGGCCTTACGGAGTTCCGGGGGCGGTTTCCCCAGCAGATGTCAGGCGGCCAGAGACAGAGGGTGGCCCTTGCCAGAGCGCTGGTGATCGAGCCAAAGCTTCTTCTCCTTGATGAGCCGTTAAGTAACTTAGATGCAAAGCTGCGCATCAACATGCGCATGGAGATCAAGAGGATCCAGAAAAAACTGGGCATTACCACCTTGTTCGTCACCCATGACCAGGAGGAGTGCTTTTCCATTTCCGATAAGGTGGCTGTCATGAACCGGGGCGTGATCGAACAGTTTGACACGCCGGAAAACATTTATCAAAAACCCAACACGGAATTTGTTGCAAGATTTATCGGATTTGAAAACTTTCTTCCCTTAAAGAAGGAGGGAGACGTATATAAAACCGGGACCGGCGCAGTATTTAACGTAGAGACTGCCCAAAGGGAAGGTGCCTGCATGGGTACCATACGGCCGGAGGATATCCGGGTGGCAGATCAGGGACAGGACAATAACATCCTGGAAGGAACTGTGGGCGTCCGGACATTTCTTGGAAAAGGCTATCAGTATGAGGTACTTACGGCAGCAGGAAAGTTTCTGGTAAACAGGCCGGCAGAAGAGACTTACGAAGAGGGCAGTAGGATCCGCCTTTATCTGCCGGAGTCAAAGCTGATTCTTGTTTCTTAATGCGGGATAGCCTGGGGGTGCACTTATGTGCCCGGTAAGGGTGGGAAGTATTAAGGAAACACCCAGGGGTATCCCTGTATGCCAAAAAGCATGGCGAGAATCAAAGAAATTAAAGGGTAACAACGGCTGATAAAGCCGGACAATTATAAAAAGGAGAGGATCAAGATTATGAAGAAAGTATTTGCATTATCCCTGTGTGCGGCTATTTTATTAACAGGCTGCGGCGGTGCCGGAACTGCAGGAACAACAGCTGCAGGAGAGAAAACCAGCGGCACAGAAGAAAAGAAACTGGTATTATCCACCTACGGCTTAAGCGAGGACATCTCGGAAGAAGAGGTGTACAAGCCTTTTGAGGATCAGTACAACTGCAAGATCGTAACAGAGACGGGAAGCACCAATGAACGTTACACAAAGCTTTCTGCAAACTCCGAAAGCTCCATTGATGTGATCGAGCTTTCACAGGCAATGACTGCCAAAGGAATAGAAGAAGGTCTGTTTGAGACTCTGGATTTAAGCAAGATCGAGAACAGCCAATATCTGATCAAAGCGGCAAAGACCATGGCAGACGCCGGGCAGGGCGTTGCCTATACCATCAACAGCATCGGTATCATGTATGATCCGGAGGCAGTGGGATTTGAGATCAAGAGCTTTGATGATTTATGGAAAGCGGAGCTGGAAGGAAGCGTTGCCATTCCGGATATCACCACCACCTTTGGTCCTGCCATGGTTTACATGGCAAGCGATTACAAGGGCGTTGACGTGAAAAGCGATAAAGGAGCGGCAGCTTTTGAGGCATTGGAGGAATTAAAGCCAAACCTTGTAAAGACCTATGCAAAGTCTTCCGACTTAATCAATATGTTCACCTCAGGAGAAATCAAGGCAGCCATTGTAGGCGACTTCGGCGTTCCGACCATTAAGGAAGCAAGCCCTGATCTGGTATACGTGACACCTGATGTGACCTATGCAAACTTCAATACCATCAGCATTACCAAGAACTGCAAGGATAAGGAACTGGCTTACGCATACATCAATTACCGCTTAAGCAAGGAGCTGCAGAGCAAGACTACCAAGGCATTAAACGAAGCGCCTACCAACAGCCAGGTGGAGGTTTCCGGGGAAGATGCTGCAAACATGACTTACGGAGAAACAGCAGAACGTGCTAAAGTTCTGGATTATTCTTTTGTAAATCCGAATTTAAGCGACTGGATTGACCAGTGGAACCGTATTATCAATAATTAAGGACAGAGGAAACATGAAGGTTGACTTACTGATTCAAAATGGATGGGTCTACCGGACATACAGGCAATGTTTTGAAAAAATGGACATTGCGGTTGTGGGGGAAAGGTTTTACGACATTTCCCCTTCCTCATATCATAGGGACAAATATGAGGCGGAATGTGTGGTAGATGCTGCAGGCAAATATATCATACCGGGACTGATCGATATTCATATGCATATCGAAAGCTCCATGACGTATCCGGAGGAGTTTTCCAGGGCAGTCCTGCCCTGGGGAGTCACCTGCGTGGTGGCTGATCCCCATGAGATCGCCAATGTATACGGGTTGGAAGGAATAAAAAGCTTTATGGAACAGGAAACGGAACTGGACATCTATTACGGGATCCCGTCCAGTGTTCCTTCCACGGGAACTGATCTGGAAACCTCAGGCGGACAGATGGGGGAAGAGGAAGTTAAAGAGCTTTTAAAGGAGAAAAAAGTTATCTGCCTTGGTGAGGTGATGAATGACCTGGACTTAATGTCAAGTGATGATACCCTGATCAAGCGGATCGTCAGTCTGTGCCAAAGCGGAGAACGCCGGTTAAAGATTGAAGGGCATTGTCCTGCCCTGTCGGGAGAAGCCCTGGCAGGCTTTATCAGAGGCGGCGTGGATGCGGACCATACCCAGCAGACGCCGGAGTCAGTTCTGGAAAAGACGGACATGGGCATGTTTCTGGAGCTGCAGGCAAAATCCCTGACACCTGATGTGGTGGAAACGGTGGTGTCCCACGCTCTATATGAAAATGTGGCTCTTGTGACGGATGACACCATGCCGGACCATCTGGTTAAGGGGCATTTAAACCAGATCCTTAAGTTGGCCGTGGAGCAGGGAATGCCGGCAGAAAAGGCCATTTACTGTGCCACTCTGACACCTGCCAGGAGAATGGACCTTGATGACAGGGGGATGATCGCCCCCGGAAAGCTGGCTGATTTCGTTGTACTCGACGATCTGGTGAGCTTTTGCCCTTCTGCTGTATATAAAAGCGGAAAAAAGCACGAAAAAAGCCCGGATTTTCCAAAGGCGGTTTTTCCGGATCATTTTTACCAGTCAATAAAATGCCGACTGGCCCTGGCCTCTGACTTTAATTTAAACCGTTGCGAGATACGGGAAGGGACAGCGACTGTAAATGTCATGCAGATTCAGGAGTTTGGAACGAGGGTCAGACATGTGAAGCGGGAAATTCCCATTCGCAACAAAAGCATATGCTGGCAGGAGGCAGGTCTTTGCCTGGCGGTGGTATTTGAGCGTTATGGAAAGACAGGAGATGTATCCTATGGGCTTGTGGAACATGCCTTAAAGTCTCCCGGAGCGATAGCAACTACATGGAGCCACGACAGCCATAATCTGCTGGTCCTTGGAAATTCTGCAAAGGACATGGTGCTTGCCCAAAACCGGGTGGTCCATATGCAGGGCGGATATGTAACAGCCAGGGAAGGCAAAATCACGGCCTCTGCTGCACTTCCCGTAGGCGGGATTATCTCTGACGGAAGCCTTTTAAAGCTTTCAGAGGAACTGGCAGAGGTGAGAGCGGAAATCGAAGCAATGGGATATGTGAACAGCAATGTCATCATGTCCATTTCCACTTTGACGCTCCTGGTATCACCGGAGTTAAAGATAAGTGATAAGGGCCTGTTTGATGTGAAGACAAAGGAAAAGGTTCCTTTGGTGGAAAAGCAGGAGCCTTAGGGATATTCCTTATGTCCTCAAATCATGGGCAATAACAAGATAAAGGTTGATCAGTGTGAAAACGATAATCATAAATGTAACTGTGTTAACAATGAATGAACACCGGGAAATCCATGATCCCGGTTTTGTGATGTTTGAAAACGACCGCATCACTGCAGTGGGAGATATGAAGGATTTGCCGGAAGAGGCAGGGCTTTCTGACACAAAAACCGTGGATGGAAGGAACGGCATTCTGATGCCTGGAATGGTGAATCTCCATACCCATATGGGGATGATCCCTTTCAGGGGGCTTGGGGATGATTGTAAGGACAGGCTCCGGGTATTCCTGCTTCCCATGGAGCAAAAGGCCATGGATGAGGAGCTTGTTTATCTGTCTACCCGCTATGGGGCAGGGGAGATGCTTCTTGGAGGCGTGACCACGGCCCTTGATATGTATTACTTTGAGGCAGAAGCCGCAAAGGCCATGGATGAGATGGGGATGAGAGGATTCGCAGGACAGACGGTGATGGAAGAGGGGGCCTGTGATTTTGCCGATCCTTATGAAGCGCTGGCTTATGGAGAGGGATTGATAAAAAAATATCAATCCCATCCCCGGATATCGGCCTGCATTGCACCCCACGGGACCAATACCTGCGGGGGAGAACTGCTTTCGGAGGCTTACCGTCTTGATTCAACTTTAAAGGTTCCCTTTACCCTTCATACGGCTGAGATGGATTATGAAATGGACTTTTTCCGGAAGAAATATAATATGTCTCCGGTTCAGTATTTAGACAGAATTAAGGTATTGGGAAAAGAGACCCTGGCAGCTCACTGCATCCATATGACGGGGGAAGACCTTCTGCTTTTTAAGGAAAGAGGGGCAAGAGTGGCTCACTGCATCGGCTCCAATACAAAGGCAGCAAAGGGAGTTGCTCCCGTAAGTTCTATGCTTCTCATGGGAATTCCTGTTGGCCTTGGGACGGATGGACCTGCCAGCGGGAACACCCTGGATATTTTTACACAAATGAAGCTTTGCGCTGATTTTCATAAAAATGAGACAAAAGACCGGAGCGCATTTCCGGCGGAAACCATTGTGGCAATGGCCACGGCACAGGGAGCAAAAGCCCTTGGGCTTTATGACTTAACAGGCTCCTTAGAGCCGGGAAAACAGGCGGACCTGGTTTTGGTTGAAACACGCTCCGTCAATATGTTCCCTGTCTATAATCCCTATTCAGCCCTTGTTTACAGCGCCAATTCTTCCAATGTGGAAGAGGTGTACGTGGCAGGAGAATGTGTGGTGAAAGAAAAGACGCTTGTAAAGGCGGATATGGGGGAAATCAGGAAGGATCTTTCCCAAAAGATGAAAAAAACGGATTTTGGAATTTATATGTAAAAACCCTGATAAGTGAATTTCGCAGCCAGGCCAGTTTAAATGGTGTCCATCCATTCAGACTGGCCTGCACTGTACTGCTGATATGATCTGCCGATAAAATTGCAGTCTCACAAATATAATTACCCAGCGTTCTTCCTTCAAAGAGCCCGGTATATATGGTTTTATGATTTTTCTCTTCTTCTATATCGTATTGATCTTGTAAAGTATTTTTAATATTTCTAATTAATCTATAACGCTTCCTTAATTTGCAGGCGAACATGAATATTATGATAGCCTGGTGTAATCGTAACTATCCCCAATTGTTAAAGTTGAATTCTTCAAACATAGGAATAACTTGAATAAAAGTAATAATGGAAATAAGTGGAATATTTGGGTTTATCCTGGCCTGGATAAGCAGGGAAATATTTATTGCGCAAAGGGGTATAGGGTGATATAGTACATCTATCAGAGTGTTGTTATGAACAGTAATTTGATCCCTTGAGATCTGCTTTTGTGCAGCTTACTGCAAGGTGCTTTATTAAGTAGGGGAGGCAGTATGACGCTATACGATAGAATCATCAATAAGAAAGAAACCATAGCAGTCATTGGGCTGGGGTATGTGGGACTTCCTATTGCTGCAGCATTTTCCAAAAAGGTTAAAACCATTGGCTTTGATACCAACTCAAAAAAGATAGAGGCCTATTTGCGGGGAATCGATGTCACAAATGAAGTAGGGGAAGACATTAAGAATCTGGATATAGAATTTACAGTAGATGAGAAAAGGCTTAAGGAAGCTAAATTTCTTGTGGTGGCAGTTCCCACTCCCATCCATAAGGATAAAACGCCTGATTTAGAACCTGTATCAAGCGCTTGCCGGATTGTCGGGAGAAATTTAACAAAGGGAAGCATTGTAGTATTTGAATCCACTGTTTATCCAGGAGTTACAGAGGATATTTGTGTTCCCATACTGGAAGAGGTGTCAGGGCTGACCTGCGGCAAGGATTTTAAGGTTGGATACTCTCCGGAACGGATTAACCCTGGGGATAAAGTGCATGTTTTAAGTAATATTGTTAAAATTGTATCAGGGATAGATGAAGAAACCCTGGAAGAGATTGCCCGGATCTACGAACTGATCATTGAAGCGGGTGTTTACCGTGCGGGAAGCATAAAGGTTGCGGAAGCTGCCAAATTAGTGGAGAATGCACAGAGAGATATCAATATTGCTTTTATGAATGAATTGGCCGTTGTTTTTGATAAAATGGAGATCAGCACCAAGGAAGTGCTGGAGGCCATGAACACGAAGTGGAATGCTTTGGGATTTACGCCGGGATTGGTTGGCGGTCACTGCATCGGGATAGACCCTTATTATTTTATTTATCAGGCTGAGAGTCTTGGATATCATTCTCAGATCATTTTGTCCGGAAGAAAGATCAACGACAGCATGGGAGAATATATAGCGGATATGACCGTAAAACAGCTGATCAAAGCCAATAAGCTGGTAAGGAATGCTTCTGTATATATCTTTGGTTTTACCTTTAAGGAAAACTGCCCGGATATCAGGAATTCGAAAGTTCTGGATATTGTGGAAAGGTTGAAATCCTATGAGATCTCAGTAAAAGTGGTGGATCCTTATCTTGGGGAGCAGGAAGAAAAAGATTATGGGATACATGTTGTAAAGATGGAGGAAGTAAAGGGAGCAGATGGGGTTGTATTTGCTGTTTCTCATAAGGAGTTTTTAGAAATCAATTCAGAACAATTAGGAAGTCTGTTTGGGGATTTTCCTGATTCGGGAAAAGTTGTCATTGATGTGAAAAGCATTTTTAATGGAAAACAGCTGCGAGAATCAGGTTATTATTATTGGAGTCTTTAGAAAAAGAATCAGTCTGTGATATCGGATTAAATGAAAAGAGGTGAGCGAAGGATGAATGTTGATGATGTTCAGTTCAAGATGACAGAACGCAAAAAGGAAATATTGGAAAAGTCATGGGCCAAGGATTTTGCGGAGCGCTTGTTTCCCATCATTGATGAACGTATATTCTCACCACTTTACGGCAGAAAGGCATCCGGCCCAAATGAATCTGTAAAAGTTATGGTTGGTGCTTTGGTTTTGAAAGAACTCCTTGGAATGGCGGATGCGGAACTGCTTGAGTCTGCCATGCTTGATCTTCGCTTTTCCTATGCTCTTCATGCAGCAGATATTGAGGAATATCTGCTGAACGAAAAGGAATTGTCCAGTTTCCGTTTACGCTGTCACACCCATGAAATTATGACTGGGAAAGACTTGATCAGGGAATGCGTCATGGAACTTTCTCAGGAAATGGAAAACCTGACAAAAAAGTATTCCCGCATGATTCCTTTGGATGCACCGATGGTCGCTTCCAATATAAAAAATCTCAGCAGGCTGGAATTTCTTTATACTTGTGTTTCAAATCTTGTAGCATGGATCCGCAGACATGGAGGAGAAGTGCTCCTTGCCGGTTTTGAGCGTTATTTTGATTGTGCCGATTATAATGAATTTATTTACCATACTCATAGTGAAGATATTAACGTGAGAATGCAGGAAGTGCTCTCAGATGCAGAGAAATTGTCCATTCTCTGCGACAGCGGCGATTACGATATGGTGAGTGAATATCAATTGCTGATTCGTGTTCTTCTGGAAGAAGCCGTTCAGGGTGAAGAAGCACCTGTTTCTCCAAAAACAAGGGAACATGGTGGAATTCCAGAGGTGATCAAAGAGGATAAGGTCAGTGCCATAACAAAAGAATTAATGGAGATTTTATCTGTCGAAGAAGAAGCACTGGTTCCACCAGTGGACTCTATAAAAACACCCAGGAAGATAAGCGGTTTGGGCCGGTATGGAGGATATTTGAAAATAACCGCGCTTTTGCTCTCTTTTACTTCTGTCGTAGCCATTGCCGGGGCAAAGTTAAAGCCAATGGAGGCAGGCAGCTTTTCTACAGGACAGGCTTTATATGACGCTTCCCAGGATATAAAAGGTGCTTTGGACCAATTGAAGAATGAAGATCAGGAAGCCAGAATAGCGACGGATGTGGATACCATGAAAAAGGTGGTTGCCATTAACTTTTTAGGTACAAGCGATAGTAAAACCAATGATAAAGCTTTAAAATTGCTGTCTGAAAACGGTCAGAAGGCCACTTTTATGATATCAGGAATAACGGCTGCCGAGGATACGGACTTTATCCTTAAAATAAAAGAAAAAGGGAACGAAATCGGCAGCAGCGGATTAAAAGGAGAGAAAGAACTGGAAAAACTGCCCCAGGAGAAACTAATTGAAAACCTTGCAAAAGCAAACCACATCCTGCACCAGATTACGGGAGAGAGACCAAAGGTCCTGCAGGGGACCCTTCCTAATAGCTCAAAGGAGTTTTTAGAGGCGGCCTCTGCCTGTGGATATGAATATGTGGTTGAGAGCAGGAAATTTCTTAATTATCAGAGTTTTTCCAGCTATGAGCAGGCTTTGGATTACGTGAAGGGCCTAAAGTGGGGGAGCATAGTTACCATTAAGATGTCAGGGATTCTCAATGAGGCGGAGTACGGTAAGAAAGTGGAGGAAATCTCCACACAGGAAGACGGGGATCATTCTTTCAACGAGAGTGAAGAAAGAGAGAAAGACAATAAATCAGAGAAAGAACGCCTGATTCAGGTGATAGACTGGTTTACAAAGGCTTTGAAAGAAACCGGGTATCAAACTGCGTTTGCACAGGAGATTCCCCAATATCAGGATGAGGACTTTGCCATGGATTTTTCTCAGTTAAGGGAGAAAAACGGGGGGAAGCTTTCTGAGATTTATTCCATGGGCGGCCGGGACGGCGATGTAGGCCTTACTTTCAGGGGAATAGGCAGCCAGGAAAATTTAGAAAAGATTTTGCTGCTTTTAAAAGAAAACAATAGAAAGGCTACGTTCTTTATTACAGGAAAGGAACTGGAAGAATGTGAAGACAGGGTAAAAGAAATCATTGCCCAGGGCCATGAGATTGGAAACGGAGGTCTGACCGGAAAAGATTTATCTGATATGGATTTTTCCAGTATATGTTTTGAAATATACAAAACTGACAAGCTGTTAAAGGAGAAATACGGGGTTGATACAAAGCTCTTTATGCCTGTTTACGCAAAGTATAACGATTTGGTGCGGGAAGCCGCCTCAGCCCTTTCTTATGATCTGGTTACTTATTCCAAAAACCCAATGACAGAAGGAAGATCGGCAGAGGAGATAAAAACATATTTCAAGAAAGGAATCAGTAAGGGGGAAATTGTCCACTTAAGGCTGGATGTCAGTGATGATGTGGAGGAAGCAGCAGAATACGTGCTGGCATATCTGGACAAAAAGAATTACAGGGTTTCTTTTCTGCAGGAAATGATAGATAAAACACAATATACATCCAATACTCCTGCACCGGCACCTTCCGGGGAAGCAGCCGTCTCCATTGATTTTGATAAGATCCGGCGGGACAATCAGGGCAGACAGGCGGAATCTGTCTATACTGTACATAGCACCAGCCAGGAGCTTTCTTTTACTTTTTCCGGGATCAGCCGGACAGAGGTTCTGTATGATGTCCTTGACAAGATGGACCAGATTCAGGGAAAAGGTACATTTTTTGTGACCGGTGAGGAGATTGATCAAAATAAGGAAGAGATCAGACAGATATTGGGCCGGGGGCACGAAATCGGACTCTGCCTTACGGGAAGAAGCGGAAATGACTTTAAGTCTGTATACCAGAGTCTTACTGGAATGCAGGAAAAATTGAACAAGGAATTTGGAGTACAGCCTGTTTTAGCCAGATATCCTTATGACGCAGAGATTACCGGTGAGATGTCAGAAGCGATTGCAAGTGCAGGCTGCACTCTGGTATGGCAGGATCTTTCTATGGCAAATTCCAAAGCAGGACCAGATGGGACCTTGGAAACTGTCTTGGCAAATTCCTTTAATGCCGGGAATATATCTGCAAGAAGAGGATATATAGTATATTTTCGGATGGATTATTACAAAGACAAAGATCTCATTGGGAATCTGCTTTTGGATGTTTATAAGAACCGTGTTCTGACCAACTCCTATGAAGATGGAATAGAAAACAACGGATCCCAGTACCGCATTGTCAGTGCAGGGCAATTAAGGAACAGCCCTGGGCTTTATCAGTACCCTGTAAAAGAAGCTGATTATACGGCCGGGGTGGGGGATATTGCTCCGGGGCATTTGGCCTGGTTCTCGGAAGGGGAAAAGTTTGGGATCATGAAGGAGCGGTATGTGGGAAATCCTGATTACAGCGACGAGAACGTACTTCCCGGATTTTCCCAGGGGGAACTGAAGCTGATTGATATAACCGGAAGGTTTACAAACGAAAAGGTGCTGTTTTTGACCATTGATGACTGGGGGTCTGATAAGCCGGTCAACCAGATTTTATATGTGCTGAGAAAATATGGGGTCAAGGCAAGCTTCCACATAAGGACCAACCGTATAGAGGAAAACCCCAATCTCTTAAGGGCCATTGCTGCAGAAGGCCACGATATCGGAACCCATACAGATGGCCATCTTCCTTATGCTGTTTACGATGAGATCAAATCCAGGCGGGAAAAGAGGCCGTTTTATAACTCTTTAACCAGCCAGGTTGAGGCAGAAAGGATGGCGGATTTAGCCCTGTCCTATAGAAAGCTTTGCTCCGTTGTGGGAGACATGGCAGCAGACGGCAGGCCTGCACTGACAAAAATATTCCGGCCGCCGACCCTGGCTATGAGTAAAAACGGCATGGAATCTATATTTGATATGGGATTCGAATACATAGTAAGCGGCGACTTCAGCAGTCATGATTATGAAGCGAAGACGTCCAGAGAGCTGGCCGATGAGCTGTTAAAGGGAATACGGAAAGGTGACGGATCCAGATACCCTCTGCAAAATGGAAGTGTAATGGTTCTGCATATGTCTGATGATTCCAATGAGCCTTCCTCTGATCCGGATATTACAGCCAAGGCGTTGGACCTTGTTATCCCTGAATTGATAAATCAGGGTTACCGGTTTGACAAAATAAGTAATTATTTAACGAAACCATTGGAGAAAAGGGCTACACCTGCTGAGGCCGCTGTAGGAGAAACCAGGAAAGCAACTGCCAGTGAATTGAATAGGGATGAAAAACAAGATGAATCTTCGCCGCAATAAAAAAGGAAAAGGACAGATTTCAGAGGATGTTCTTCTGAAGTTAAAAGAGGACAGAAGGCTGCTGTCCAATGTTCCGGATAAGACCAATGTCAGGACCAATGCAGACAGGAGGGGAAAAACTTACGACAGCAGCAATATTAATGAGTATATTGCACAGAAACAGTCAGGATTAAGGTACAAGGTTGATTATGATGTGGAAGTGATCTGCGTTTCCGGGAAAAAGAAGAAAAGCATGGTGTGCAAAGGCGTGGACATTTCCATGACAGGGATTTTATTGAATATATCTTCTGAGGAAACTCTGGAGGTATTGAAGAAAGCGGATAAAATCCTGCTGAAATTTGAAATCCTCCCAGGAACCTTGCCGGAAGGACTGGAAATGAAGGTTAAAATCCAGGCTTCCATTGCCAGGACCCAGCTGATGGAGGATTCCTCTTACCACTGTGGATTTCTCTTTTGCATTCCCCTGTCCCTTTATTCCGCAAAGAAAAAGGGCAGGTATATGCTGATGATATCCAGCATGCTGTTGTTTTTTATCAGTATTTTTGTGATCCTGATGCGTGCGGAAAGCGTAATTTATTTCAGATTTAATAAAATACTGTATTTGTACAGCATTATGGCTGCTGTATTTTTACTCAGCCGTTATCTGTTTGGGGCATTGTACAGGGAGGTGCCCCTTGATGTTGATTTTACGCCGGGAGTGACGGTGCTGATTCCCTGTTTTAATGAGGAGGAGTGGATTCAAAGAACCATTCTTAGTTGTATCAACCAGGATTATCCTGTGGATAAGCTGGAAGTTATTATCATTGATGACTGCTCCAGCGATAAGTCTGTGGAAAAAATAGATGAGATCGTCCAAAAGCTCTACCGGGAGGGGGAGCAGTTTGAAACCAGATCCAGGCTGAAATATATTGTATTAAAGAAAAACTCAGGGAAAAGGGAAGCCCTGGCAGCAGGTGCTCTGGAGGCAAAACATGAGCTTTTGGTGTTTGTGGATTCAGACAGTTTCTTAGATCCTTTTGCCATCAGGAACCTGGTACAGCCGTTTAAGGATCCTAAAATGGGAGGGGTGTCCGGCAGGACGGATGTAGCAAATACCTATACCAATGGCCTGACAAAGATGCAGTCTGTCAGATATTATATCGCCTTTCGGATTTTGAAAGCGGCGGAAGCTTATTTTGACGTAGTTACCTGCTTGTCGGGCCCTTTGGCCTGCTATAAAAAGCAGATTGTCATGGACAATATGGAACGATGGCTGAATCAAAGCTTTTTAGGCCAGAAAGCAACCTTTGGAGATGACCGGGCTATGACCAACTTTGTTTTAAGACACCACAGGACTTCTTATCAGGACAGTGCAGTCTGCCAGACCATAGTGCCGAACAAATACCCGGTCTTTTTAAAACAGCAGATGAGATGGAAACGCTCGTGGCTGAGGGAATCATTAATTGCAGGAAGCTTTATGTTTAAAAAGGAACCATTCGCCGCCGTACTCTTTTACATAGGCCTGCTTGTGCCTGTTTTGGCACCTGTTGTTGTTTTGTATAATCTGGTTTATGTTCCGGTCACCCGCCATGTATTTCCTACCACATTTCTGGTAGGTCTTCTGCTGATGGCGTTTCTCATGAGTATGGCCCAGATGCTGCTGCGCAGGAGCACTACCTGGATTTTTGGCCTGGTCTTCTGTCTGTACTATGAAGCTGTTTTACTTTGGCAGATGCCGGTGGCCTGGGTTACTTTCTGGAAATCCACATGGGGTACCAGAATGACTCAAAGGGATGTAGATGAGGAGCGCAGGAAAGATGAAAAGAAGAGGGGAACGAAACGGAAAAAAGCAGAGCGAAGGCCGGCGGATTGAACTAAAGGAGTCTTATGAAGGTGCTTAGATTATCAAAGGATCAGAGAAAAGCAGTGCGGAGTGTCATACAGGCCATCATTCTGGCCGCTCTTCTTGTACTTTTATTCCGTGCTTTTTTCGTAGTTGAAAAGTATATTCCTTTTCAGGAGGGAGATGGTTTAAAACAGGGAGATCCGGGTTTCATTGCGTTGTCTTATTTTGGAGTGGATCGGGCCGGAACTTCGTCTTTAATCAGCACTCAAAGACTGGAAGAACATATGAATGCCTTAAAGCGGAACGGATATGTGACGATATCGCAGAAAGACATGATGGAATACTATGAAAAAGATATTCCTTTGCCTGAAAATTCCCTGTTCCTGATGTTTGAAGACGGAAGGCGGGATACGGCTGTCTATTCTGCTAAAATATTGGAGAAGTACAATTACCTTGCTACAATATTGAGCTACGGTCAGAAATTAGAAGGCAAGGATGACGCCTTTTTAATGCCTGAGGATTTAAAAAAACTAAAAAAATCCAGCTTCTGGGAATGGGGAACCAATGGCTACCGCCTGTCTTATATCAACGTATTTGACAGGTATGATCACTATCTGGGAGAATTGAACCTACAGGAGTTCAATTATATGAGTCAGTATCTGGGAAGAAATTACAATCAGTATTTAATGGATTATATCCGTGATGAGGAAGCCATTCCAAAGGAGACCCCGGAACAGATGAAGGAACGGATCAGTAAGGATTATCAGTTGATGAAGAATTTGTATACAAAGGAATTGGGAGAGCTTCCGGATCTTTATGTTCTGATGCATGCCAATACAGGAAGGTTTGGAAATCATGAGAAAGTCAGCGAGGTAAATGAAAAATGGATCAAAGAGCTGTTTTCCATGAATTTTAACAGAGAGGGAGATTCTAAAAATAACAGAGAGACCAACCCCTATGATTTGACCAGGCTGCAGCCTCAGGCTTACTGGTATCCGAATCATCTGTTAATGAGAATTAAGGCTGACACAGGCAAGGATATGATTTTTGAAGAGGGGGATGAAAAAAGAAAAGCTGATTGGGAGATTCTTAAGGGAGCCGTGGAATTTAGAGACAGTCAGATCATTTTGACTTCTGAGCCGGAAGGAAATGGCCTTTTGCGTCTGGAAGGAAGCAGGACCTTCCGGGATCTTTCCCTTTCCGCTGATTTCACAGGAAACATATTGGGAATACAGAGGATCTGGCTGAGAACAGGAGATGCTCCGGAAAAGGCTGTAATCGTTGAAGTGAAGAATAATGTGCTGTCTGTGTACGACAATGGTTCAAGTATCTGTGAAATAAATCTGGCAGAATTTGATGGAAAGGTATTTAAAACAGTCAGGGAAGATGAACTGGAAGCTTTAAAGGGAGCGGATACCTTGTACAAAAAGAACAGCCAGCTAAGCTATCCTATAGAAAAGGTAGAGGAGGAAATAAGGCAGAAGGAGGAATCTGATTTGCCGGACAGGGATTATGTTCCGGATTACCAAATCAATGAGACAGGGAGCCGGAAGCTTGATATCGTTTTAAAGGGCAGCCATCTTTCCGTTAATATTGATGGAAGAAATGCGGTATCAGATCTGTCTGTATCCAATGTGGAGGCAGGTGCCCTTTGCCTGGAGTCGGCATTTGAAAACTTTGGCTACAGCCAGAGAAACATTGCAGATGATGTTTACGATGGTGTTTTTGAGAACCTTGTGATCAGGGACAGCAGCGGGAATATTCTTTATGATAATCGATTGAAAGAGGGGGAACGGGCATTTTATGAAATTAGGGAAACCTGGAACCGGGTTATCAACTGGTTTATCAAAGCATTGTAATAAAGCTCGCTTCGTGGTATTTCTTTTCCTTTTTGGCTGTATGCTGATTCTTGCAGGATGTGCAGGAAGGAAAAAGGAGATGCATGTAGAGGGCGAAATGCAGCAAGAGGCTTCTGGTTTTGTGGGAAGCCAAGGGAACGGTGTAAGTGCCGTAAGCCGGAAGGTCCATGTCTGGGCAGTCTACTGGGATAATAAAGAAGTATTAAAAAGGCTGGAAGGCTTAAAGGAAGAGGTGGCTGGGATCAGCTATTTTGCCGCATATTTTGACAGCGAAAAAAAGCTGTTTCTTCCAGAAAACGTCATGGATATGAAGGCGGCTGTAGAGAATAGCGGTAAAAACGGAAAGATGGACAGCTATTTGACTTTTGTAAATGACTTATTGAAAAAAGAAGGGGGCTCTTCTCTTAAAGACAGAGACTTACTTTATTATCTTTTGTCCTCAAAGGAATCCAGGGAAGAGCATATGAGAGATATTCTGGAGATGACAGAACAGGGAGGTTTTGACGGGGTAGAAATCGACTATGAAGCGATGAAAAAGGATATGGAGCTTTGGAGGCTGTTCACTTCTTTTGTCAATGAGCTGTATGGAAAGACTTCTGAGAAAAAACTGAAGCTTAGAGTGATTTTAGAACCCGGGGCGCCAGTGGAAGAACTGGGCTTTGTAAAAGGGCCGGAATACGTTTTTATGTGTTATAATTTATACGGCTATGGTACTGAGCCAGGGCCAAAGGCAGATGAAAGTTTTTTGATTTCCATGGTGGAGAAAGGAAAGGCTGTGCCGGGAGAAACTTACTTTGCGGTAGCAAACGGCGGATTTGATTTTATAAAAGCCACCGGAGAAGCAGAGCAGATTTCAACGGAAGAAGCTGTCTTAAGGCAAAGCCAGGCAGGGGATAAGGATATACGGCGGGAAGAAAAAAGCGGCTGCAGGGTTTATTCTTATTGGGACACCAAAGGCCGGGAGCATGAGGTTTGGTATGCCGATGACGAAACTCTGAATTTTTGGTACGGCATTTTAGAGAGAGAAGGTGCAAAAGGGCTGTCCTTGTGGCGGCTTGGCGGCTAAGGGTTAACAGAAAAGTCTTCTGTGATTAAATTCATGGAAGACTATTTTTATTGTAATTTTTCCATTTTAATGGTTCTTTCCTGTTCTGAATCTCAGGCTGCAGGAAAAAGATTTGAAACATTTTAAAAACATATGTTTCAAAATGTTTCATCGGGAAACGTAATAATCTCATGTAGAAAGCGGACACAGGATCCCAATGATAGAAAAAAGGCACAAAAATACTGGTAATTTAATAAAGTTATGAATAAAAAGGCTACCGCTCCATAGTTGGCATGATACTTGCTTTATTAAAGAGTATAGAAAATACGTCGACGTTTTCTTTTAAGAATTACAAAGAAGGAGAAATAAGTATATGAGCAGGAAACCTGTACTGGGAATTTTACTTGGAGATGCCGCAGGGGTGGGGCCTGAAATGATTGCAAGACTGGCTGCAAACGGTTTTTTAAATCAGCACTGCAGGCCCCTGATTATGGGAGATCTAAGGGTTTTAAAAAAAGCGGAAAAAATGAATGGCCTGAATATTAAGGTACAGGCAATATCCGATGTTTCGGAAGCAACGTGGGAAGACGGGATTCCGGTCCTGGACCAGAAGAATTTGGATCCATCGGAAATCGAATATGGAAAGCTTAGCATTGAAAGCGGGAAAGCATGTCTTGAGCTGCTGAAGCTGGGAGTGGAACTGTTTCAGGCCGGCAAAATAGACGGCTTTTGTTTCGGGCCGCTGAATAAGCAGTCCATGATCAAGGCAGGCTGCACAAAGGAAAGTGAACATCATTATCTGGCCGATTTATTCCATCAGACGGCTCCCTTTGGTGAGATCAATGTTCTGGGGGATTTGTGGACAACAAGAACCACCAGCCATATCCCCATTGCCAGGGTAAGTGATCACTTAAGCGTGGAAACCATTATGAGAGCAATCACTCTTGCAAACACTACTTTGAAAAATTCCGGCATTGAAAAACCGGTTCTCGGCATTGCAGCATTGAACCCCCACTGCGGGGAAGGAGGGAAGTGCGGAAGAGAAGAAATTGACGTAATCACTCCGGCCATTGAGGAAGCAACACGGATGGGAATTGATGCAAGAGGGCCATTTTCATCGGATATACTTTTTATCAATGCATTTAACGGAGAATTTGACGGGGTTGTTACCATGTATCACGATCAGGGACAGATTGCACTGAAATTAAAAGGATTTGATCAGGGAATCACTATTGCAGGCGGGCTTCCGGCACCTATTGTTACCTGTGCCCACGGTACTGCTTACGATATTGCGGGAAAAGGAGTGGCAAAGACGTCTGCGTTTGAAAATGCTGTGAAGATGGCCGCAAAGATGGCAAGGACGATCAAAAATATGGATTAATATTTTGGGGAGGGTTATTACAATGAAGAGGGTTCGCACAAAACAGATGATACCGTTGTTTATGGCAGGATTTGCCGTTGTTTTCGGATGGGTGGGCGTTTTTAAACTGGGCTTCTGGAAGCCTGCTCAGGGGCCGGCACCAGGGTTTTTTCCGTCAATCATGGCGGTTGTTATGTTTTTAACCAGTATACTTGCTTTTATCCAGTCTTTCAAAGAAGATGGGACAGTGAAATACGAAAAGCAGGAATTACTGGTCATCGCATCAGGAGCAGGAATTATTCTTGCAACCTTTCTTATAGGGCTTGTGGGGAGCTGCTTTCTTTATATTATTTTATGGCTGAAAGTCTTTGAAAAAGCAAGCTGGAAGGATACACTGATTATTCTGGCTGTGGTCGCTTTTATTGTGATCGGAGTATTTGGTTTGTGGCTGGGGATTCAATTTCCCCTGGGTCTGATGGAATACATTTTATAAAGGGGGAAAAACAAAGATGCAGAATTTACAACTTTTACTTCATGGTTTTCAGACGGCCCTTACGTTCCAAAATGTGGGAGCGGCACTGATAGGAGCAGTATTGGGCCTCATTGTAGGAGCAATGCCGGGAATCGGCAGCCTTGCAGGGGTGGCTCTTTTATTGCCATTGACCTATAAGTTCAATCCCACAACTGCGATCATTATGCTGGGTGCCCTGTATTATTCCAATATGTATGGCGGCAGCTTCAGTGCAATCCTTTTAAACATTCCGGGAGATTCACCGGCAATCATGACGGCCTTGGATGGCTATCCAATGGCTTCAAAGAAAAAAAGGCCGGGGCAGGCGCTTATGACTGCCGATTTATCCTCCTTTATCGGAGGAACCATCGGTATCTGCATACTCACATTTACCGGTCCAGCCTTGGCAAATCTGGGCTTGAAATTCGGTCCCTCTGAAATGACGGCTCTTCTTTTGATTGCCATGACCTCCATCAGCTGGCTTGTGGGGGAAAATCCTACAAAGGGTGTGGTCATTACCATGTTCGGGATTATACTGGCAAGCATTGGCATGGATACGTTGTCAGGTGTTCCCAGGTATGATTTTGGAAACATGTATTTGCTTGGAGGCATTCCGTTTACTCCTTATATCATTGGAGCTGTTGGATTTTCACAGGTTATTAAGCTTATCATGGAGCGTGACCAGGGAAAGGATGGGGCGGCTTCTGATATGAAATTGACCATTCGGGGCAGCATGATCACCAGGCATGATTTCAGACGTCTGCTTCCTCCGGCTCTGCGTTCCGGATTTCTCGGCACATTTATAGGGGTGCTTCCAGGGGCGGGTGCAACAACAGGTTCTTTTATGGGATATGCGGTCCAGAAGAAGATGAAGAGCGAAGAAGAACTTGGAACCGGAGCCATTGAAGGAATTGCGTCCTGTGAAGCTGCCAATAATGCAGCGGCAGCAGGGGCGTTTGCTCCGCTTCTTGCTCTTGGAATCCCCGGATCGGGAACCGGAGCTGTACTGCTGGGAGGACTGATGATGTGGGGATTGAATCCTGGGCCCCTGTTATTTACAAATGAACCGGATTTTACGTGGGGACTGATTGCCTCTCTGTTTTTATCAAACATTCTGACACTGGCAATCGCGGTCTGTGTGATCCCGTTTCTGCTTAAAATACTGTCCGTACCGGTGAAATACATGATTCCGTGCATTACCGTTGTCTGTGTTGTGGGCTCATATAGTTCCAGTTATTCCATGTATGGGGTTCTGATCATGTTTTTGTCCGGCATTACAGGGTATCTGTTAAATAAGAATGATTATCCCACAGCGCCCATGCTGCTGTCCTTTGTATTGGCGCCGCTTCTGGAATCAAATATGCGTAAAGCATTTATCATATCCGGAGGAAGTCTGGATATCTTCTTTACAAGGCCCATCACCTGTGTACTTATGGTTGTGTTTTTGGGTGTAGTGGCAGCCCCTGCCGTCAAATCAATGATGAAAAACAAGATGGCAGGAAAAGCCTTAAAATAAAATAAAACGGAGGAGTTTACAATGAAAAGAAGGAAGATATTTTTAGCAGCAGGGATGATTGCAGCCGCTTTGATTACAGGAGGATGTAACAGCAATCAGGCGGCAGACGGTCCGTTTGCTCCAAAGGAAAACGTATCATGGGTTGTAACAAGCAAGCCGGGAGGCGGAAGTGATATTTATACCCGTATGATTTCCGATATCATGGTAAGTGAAAAAATGCTGGATCAAACCATCTTGGTCACAAATAAAACGGACGGAGGCGGTGAGATCGGAAGAAATGAGGTGGCCAACACAAAAGGAAAGAAAGCGGATTATACCCTTTTGACCTTTAACAGCGGAGATCTGATGCCAATGATACAAAATACGGCCAACCGTTCGAAAAATTTCAGGATTCTTGCAATTATGGCAGTTGACAAGCAGTTGATTTTTAAAGGAGAAAAAACAAAGTACCAGGATTTTTCCCAGGCAATCGAAGCTGCAAAGAATGGGACTAAGGTAGTGATAGGCGGTTCAAAGGGCGACGACATCGCAACCTATGAAGCCATGCTTACTGAAATCGGGCTTACCCAGGATCTGATGAGTTATATTACCTATGATTCCACCGGTGATGCCATTACGGCGATTCTTGGAGGCCATATAGAATTCGTGATATCCAAGCCTGCGGCAGCCTCGGAGTATGTGGAGGCAGGTTCCCTGATCCCGGTTCTGGCTTTGGCTGAGGAACGTTATTCCGGTAATCTGGCAGATGCTCCTACCTTAAGTGAGATCGGTGACTATAAGAATGTGGAGATTCCTGTGTGGCGCGGTGTGGCGGCTCCGGCGGCCATGAGTGACGCTGCCGCTGCTTACTGGAGCGATTTACTGGGAAAGGTTGCCCAGACGGATAAGTGGAAGACGGATTATCTGGAGAAGAATAAATTGATTGCTGATTATAAAGATATGGCGGCAGCAGCAGAATATGTAGCCAGATACGAGGCGGACTTCATGGCGGCTAATGGGATAAAATAGCGGATCAGGAGGAAATATCATGAAACTATGCTATCAGGTAGCGACTCCGGATGTAGCAGCAGCAGATTCGGTAACCGCTTATCAGGGATCACTTTCAGAAAGCTTTCAGGCTCTTGCCGGTCTTGGCTATGATGGGGTTGAGCTTATGACTCTCGATCCGTCCCGGCTTGACTGGGAGGAGGTAAAAGCAGAAGCCAGGAAGAACCGATTGTCAATAGTTCTTGTTTGTACCGGAGAGATATTCGGCCAGCTTGGGTTAAGCTATACGGATCCCAGGGCGGAAATACGGGCAGAAGCCATCAGGCGCTCCAGGGAAATTATTGATTTTGCCTGTTTTCTGGGAGCGGATATAAATATTGGACGTGTCAGAGGCCAGTATTCCAGGGAGCTGTCCAGGGATGAGACGGAAGAGCTGGCTGTCAAGGCATTTCAGGAGCTTTCAGAGTATGCGAAGCCAAGGGACGTTAAAATAGCTCTGGAAACGGTTACCATCATGCAGACCAATTTTATTAATACTCTGGAAGAAGGTGCAAGGCTGGCAGACCGGGTGAACCGGGGGAATTTTAAGCTGATGATGGATGTGTTCCATTTGAACCTGGAAGAGAAAGATATCTGTGAAGCCATCCGCAGATACAGTTCTTATAACATCCATGTGCATCTGGCAGATAATAACCGAAGGTATCCGGGCCAATGCGGACTGGATTTTGAAAAAATCATTCATACCTTCAAAGAATGCGGCTATAAAGGGAATTTCTGTACGGAAATTTATCAGATACCCAGTCAGTATGAGGCGGCAAAGAGGGCGGCCATGTATTTAAAACCGATCCTGAACAAGGTGTATGGGACATAGAAAGAGGGAAAAACGGATATGAAGACAGTGGCATTGATCCATACGGTAAAAAATGTGGCAAAAACATTTGAAGAGGCGCTTAGGGACGGAGTGGAAGAAACGATCAGAGTTTATAATCTGCTGGATGATTATCTGGCCGATCATCCCAATGAAGTTGGTGAATTTACCATAAATAACAGAAACCGCCTGTTTCTGGATTTAAAGGCTCAGGAAATGACCGGTGCGGATCTTATCGTTACCACCTGCTCAACCTTGACACCGGTTGTGGATATGCTCCGGCCGTTTATAAAGGTGCCGGTAATCGCCATTGATGATGCCATGGCTGCAAAGGGGATAACTTACGGCAGGAGAATCCTCATTATGGCAACGGCAGAGAGTACGGTTGAACCCACCAGGGAGAAGCTTAAAAAAGAAGCTGCCGCGGCGGGTGTAGAAATTGACTTAGATCAGATCGTCTGTAAAGAGGCATTTCGCGCTATGAAGGAACTGGAAATGAATGTTCACGACAGCATTTTAAGGGAAGAGGCAGGAAAAATCCAAAATTATGACTGTGTAATTCTTGCCCAGGCCTCTATGGCACATCTTCAGAAGGATATTGAAGATATCTGCAAAATTGTAACCTTATCCAGCCCTGCCTTATGTATCAGACAGGTAAATGAATATTTAAAAGCAAAAGGAGTGTAACAATATGAATGCTGAAAGACAGCAGGAATTACAACGCTTATGTTTAAGATTCCGCAACCAGCTGATTGATCTGCTTTACCACATACAGACCGGTCATCCAGGCGGATCTTTATCCTGTACCGAAATACTGACAACGCTGTATTATGAAAAAATCAGGCAGGATCCCAGGCAGCCGGATATGGAGGGAAGAGACCGGCTGATCCTTTCCAAAGGCCACGCGGCTCCCATTCTCTACATCATCCTTGCAGAACTGGGATATTTTCCAAAGGAGGAATTAAAGACCCTTCGGCAGATTAACAGCAATCTCCAGGGGCACCCGTGTTTACATAAAACACCAGGAGTTGAATTGTCCACCGGCCCCCTTGGACTTGGGCTGGGGGCAGGCCTGGGAATGAGTCTTTCAGAACGGTTAAAGGGCAGCGAAGCTTATACCTACGTTGTACTTGGAGATGGAGAGATCCAGGAAGGCTCTGTCTGGGAAGCTGCCCTGGCAGCCTCCAAATTCCAGGCGGACCATCTGATTGCCGTTCTGGATAATAATGGGGTCCAGCTTGACGGAACACTGGAAGAAGTCATGCCAATGGGCGATATTTCTGCAAAGTGGGCGGCATTTGGCTGGAATGTACTGACCTGTGACGGACATGATGTAAAGTCCATTTCCGATGCCCTGGACAAGGCCGTGGCCTGTAAGGGAAAACCTGTCATTATTATAGCAGATACGGTGAAAGGAAAGGGAGTCTCTTTCATGGAAGGGAAGAATATCTGGCATGGAAAACCCATTGGAGAAGAGGATTATAAGGCAGCAAAGATTGATCTGGGAGGTACACCGGCATGAAAAAGGTTGCGATTCGGGATGCATATGGAGAAGCTTTAAAAAAGCTGGGACAGAGAAATGAAAAAATAATTGCACTGGAGGCTGATGTTGGGGCATCCACAAAAAGCGCCGTTTTTGGAAATGAGTTTCCGGACCGTTATTTTAATGTGGGGATCAGCGAGATGAATATGACTGCCATGGCGGCAGGCTTTGCCCTGGAAGGATTCGTTCCGTTTGTCAATACATTTGCAAGTTTTTTAACAACCAGAGGAGCAGATCCCATCCAGAGCCTCATCGCTTATGACAGGCTGAATGTAAAACTGGCAGGAACCTACTGCGGACTGTCTGACTCCTATGATGGAGCAAGCCATCACAGTATCACGGATATGGCATTTGTAAGAGCCATTCCTGGGGTTGCCGTGGTAAGCGTATCCGATGGGGTGGAAACGGAAAAAGCGGTATTTGCGCTGGCGGAATATGAGGGACCTGTGTATCTTCGTTTAAGCAGAGCGCCTGCTCCTGTCATTTATGATGAAACTTTGAAGTTTGAAATCGGGAAGGGAATTGTCTTAAAGGAAGGAACGGATGTTACCATCATTGCAACGGGTACGGTACTGCACCAAGCCCTGGAAGCAGCAAAGCTGTTAAGGGAGGAAGGAATTGAGGCAGCTGTGATTGATATGCATACCGTTAAGCCGGTTGACAGGGAGCTGATAACTGCTTTTGCAAGAAAAACCGGAGCCATAGTGACTGTAGAGGAGCACAGCATCCATGGCGGACTGGGAAGTGCGGTTGCAGAGGTATTGGTACAGGAATATCCTGCTCCGTTGGAAATGATTGGAGCAGAGGAATTTGCAGAATCCGGGGATTACGGACAGCTTCTGGAAAAATACGGATACAGCAGTCAGGCGATTGGTGCAGCATGCAGGAAGGTGATGGCAAGGAAGTGATGGGGAATGAATGAATCGATGAGAAAATATATGAAGGTCGGTATCATTTTACATATGGCTTTCCGTGGGTTGGCTTCCGGAGAAGGCCCCATACTGGAATGTTTGAAAAAGATTGTGACCGATGAGTATTTTGAGGCAGTGGAAGTGACCTGGATCCGGGATCAGGAGGTAAGAAAGCAGGCGGCTGATATGATTCGGTGCGGCCATATGGAAGTTGCTTACGGAGGACAGCCAAGGATGCTGACTACCGGCGGAAACATCAACCATCTGGATGAGGAAAAGAGGCTTGCGGCACTTGCTTCCTTAAAGGAAGGAATTGATGAGGCTTACGAAATGGGGGCTGCAGGTTTTTCCTTCCTTGCCGGGAATTACGAGAAAGCCACCAGGAGGCAGTCCCTGGAAGCTCTTTTAAAGAGTTCCGGAGAGCTTTGCCGCTATGCAAAGGCAAAGGGAGATATGCCGGTCACTCTGGAAGTATTTGACTATGACATTGATAAGAGATCCCTGATGGGACCGGTTAAGCTTGTAAAAGAGTATGCAGAGATCATGACCTCAGAATTTGATAATTTTGGTCTTCTGGTGGATTGCAGCCATATCCCCATGCTTCACGAAACGTTTGAAGAGAATCTGATGCCTGTTGCACCCTATATTAAGCATGCCCATATGGGAAATACCGTGATCCGAAAGCCTTCCTTACCGGCCTATGGAGATCAGCACCCAAGGTTCGGTTTCCCGGACAGCGAAAATGATGTGAAGGAACTGGCCCATTACTTAAAGGTCTTACTGGAGATCGGTTTTTTAAGCAAACAGAGCAGGCCGATTGTAAGCTTTGAAGTGAAACCGTGGAAAGAGGAAGACAGTGAAGTGGTGATCGCAAATGCAAAAAGGACTCTGAATCTAGCATGGGATATGATATAATCAGTTTCAGAAAACAGGACAGGAACATACCCCATGGCGGGGAAGAGATGGAGGTAAAAAAAGATGAAAGACCCAATTCAGAAATATTTTCAGATAGGAACCATACAGTGGATGACTCATCCACCGGTTTCCTATAATATAGTGGATTCTGTAAAGACCATTGCATGTGACGAATATTTCAGTGCATTTGAAATTACGCAAATAAAAGACGACGCAACAAGAGTCAAAGTAAAAAGCATGCTGGAGCAGTCTCATCTAAAGGTCTGCTATGGGGCTCAGCCAAGACTGCTTGGACCGAAACTGAATCCCAATGACATTAATGAAGAGGGAAGAATGAAGGCGGAAGCAACGCTGATGGAGGCGGTGGATGAAGCGGAATACATGGGAGCAAAGGGAGTCGCGTTTCTGGCAGGAAAATGGGAGGAGGAAACAAAGGAGCAGGCATATGCACAGCTTTTAAAAACAACCAGAAATCTTTGCAATTATGCGGCAGGCAAAGGAATGATGATCGAACTGGAAGTATTTGATTATGATATGGATAAAGCAGCATTGATCGGTCCGGCTCCTTATGCAGCCAGATTTGCGGCGGATATGCGCATGACCAATCACAACTTCGGCCTTCTGGTGGATCTTTCCCATTTTCCAACAACGTATGAAACCAGTAAATTTGCCGTACAGACCCTTCGCCCTTATATTACCCATTTCCATATTGGCAATGCAGTAGTAAAGAAGGGCTGTGAGGCCTATGGAGACCAGCATCCCAGATTCGGATATCCGGACAGTGCCAATGATGTGGAAGAATTAAGGGATTTCTTTACTGTTTTAAAGGAGGAAGGTTTTTTTCAAAAGGAAAATCCATACGTTCTTTCCCTGGAAGTTAAGCCGTGGGGAGAGGAAGACGGGGATATTATCCTGGCCAATACAAAACGTGTCATTAACCGGGCCTGGGCGCTGGTAGAAGATTGATAAGGGAGGCTGGAAAGATGAAAATAGTGATTTTGGATGGATACACAGAAAATCCTGGAGATTTATCATGGGAAGGATTTGAGGAATTTGGAAGTTTGACCGTATACGACAGGACTCCTGCTTCTGAGATCGTGGAACGAATCGGCGATGCAGAAGTAGTTTATACCAATAAAACACCCATTACAAAAGAGACCATTGCGTCCTGCCCTAACCTTAAGTTTATCGGGGTGCTGGCTACCGGATACAATGTGGTGGATGTTGGAGCTGCAAGGGAGGCAGGAATCCCTGTTTCCAATATTCCCACTTATGGGACGGATGCAGTTGCCCAGTATACCATTGCACTTTTGCTGGAGCTGTGCCATCACATTGGGGAGCATTCCCAATGCGTGAAAAGAGGGGATTGGACCAATAATCAGGACTGGTGTTTCTGGAACCATCCGCTCATTGAGCTTGCCGGAAAAACAATGGGTATTATTGGATTTGGAAGAATCGGGCAGAGAACCGCAAAAATAGCCCAGGCTCTGGGAATGAAGGTACTTGCATTTGACGAATATCAGAATAGGGCACTGGAAGCAGAGACGTGCCGCTATGCATCACTGGATGAAGTTCTGGCGGATTCTGATGTCATTGCGCTTCATTGTCCGCTGTTTCCTTCCACAGAAGGGATTATAAACAAAGAAAACATTGCAAAGATGAAAGATGGAGTCATAATTATAAATGATTCCAGAGGGCCGCTGATTGTGGAGGAGGATTTACGTGATGCATTAAACTGCGGAAAGGTGGCCGGAGCTGCGGTGGATGTAGTATCCACCGAGCCGATTAAAATGGATAATCCGCTGCTAAGTGCAAAAAACTGCCTGATCACCCCTCATATAGCCTGGGCGCCAAAAGAATCCAGACAAAGACTGATGGATATCGCGGTGGACAATTTAAGGGCATATCATGCAGGCACCCCGCAGAATGTAGTAAATAAATAAAATCCGGCCAGGATATAACTTCCAGCCGGGTATTCATGATTTCAATGCAAAAGAGCATCTGACTGTGTTACAATATCAGTAAAATTGTTGGATGCTTTTTGCAAAGGATGGATGTTCGTATGGTAAAAATTCTGATATTTATGCCCCGTAATAACATGAGAGAACGATTTGAGAGGGCTGTTTCAAAATTGAGTCCCAAAGGAGAAGACATCAGAATGGAGCTGATTCATGTTTTTGGAACGCCGGATTCTCTTTCCAAAAACAAGGACGCAGAAATTATGGTGGCCAGGGGAATGACTTATGACAGGTTGAAAAAGCTGTTCCCAAAGAAGCATATCGTAGAGCTTCGCTTAACCAGCTTTGATATTGTGGATGCTCTTGTAAGATGCAAAGAAACCTTCGCACCGCACAGGATCGCCCTATGCCTTCAGAAGCAGGAATTTGCCTCTGTAAAGAATCTGGAGGTGCTGTGTGGTGCAGGGATCGAATTTTACGACATTTCGGATGAGGAAAGCTGCAAACAGGCCATCAAAGACCTGAAAATCAAAGGAATTGATGTGGTGGTGGGAGCAGGAACGATCTGCGGACTGTGTGACAAAAGCGGAATACCGAGAATTCATATTGAAACAAAAGACATGGCAATTGAGCAGGCGCTTTTAGAAGCTGTAAATGCAGCAAGAACCATTAATAATGAAAGGGCCAAAGCCGATATGATGCGCATGATCCTAAACAGCAGTGAAGATGCCATCATAGCGGTCAATGAAGCGGGGAGAATTCTTGCGATCAACAACCAGGCCTATATTGCCTACCAGCTGTCCACCCAGGACCATTACATCAACAATCCTCTGAAGGTCATTCATAAAGAGTTAAAGTGGCAGCAGGCCATGGAGTCAGAAAAAGAAACTTCAGAGCTGATGAAGATAAACGGAAAAAATTATTTTATTCAGTACAAACCCATTATGGTGGATAATCATAGTGCCGGAACCATGATCATTACCCAGAATGCCCAGAAAATCATGGAAACAGAAACCAAAATACGCCGGGGGCTAAGCGAAAAAGGATTGACCTCCAAATATACCTTTGAGGATATTATCGGAAACAGCCGGGCAATCAAAGATAACATATCCATGGCAAAAAGATACAGCAGCGTGGATTCCAACGTACTGATCATAGGGGAAACAGGAACCGGGAAGGAGCTTTTTGCCCATAGCATCCACAGGGCAAGCAAAAGGAGTCATGAACCCTTTGTCGCATTAAATTGTGCGGCTTTGCCTGAAAACCTGCTGGAAAGCGAATTGTTCGGATATGAATCGGGAGCCTTTTCCGGTGCCTCCAGAAATGGAAAAATCGGTCTTTTTGAACTTGCCCACAAGGGAACCATATTTTTAGACGAGATCGGAGAAATACCTTTTGCACTCCAGGCAAAGCTGCTTCGGGTACTGCAGGAAAAGGAAATAAGGAGGATCGGCAGTGACCGGGTGCTTCCAGTGGATGTCAGGGTGATTTCGGCGACTAATATTGATATAGAAAAACAAATCAAAGAAGGGAATTTCCGTTCGGATCTTTATTACCGGCTGAATCTGCTGGATATTATCATTCCCCCGCTCAGAGAAAGAAAAGAAGATATCATGACCATGGTCGATTTTTACATGCTGCGCTTTGCCTGTGAAATCGGTAAATCGGCGCCCAGAATTTCCGCCGGAGCCGGTAAGCTGCTGACGGAATATGAATGGCCCGGAAATGTCCGCCAGCTCCGCAACATCTGCGAGCGATTAACGGTTCTGAATGATACGGGTATCATTCTGGAAAATGATATCAGTCAGCTTAAAATCTTTAAAAAAGCAGAAAAAAAAGAGAATATGCTCAGCCCAATACTCCAATGTACGGAATTTAACCAATGCTGCGGCCTGCAGCCCAGAATGAAAAAAAAGGATCTGGCGGAAGAGCTGGGGGTCAGCAGGACAACTCTCTGGAGAATGATAAAAAGACAGGAAGAAAACAGTTGAAATGGAAAATACGAATTGAAAGACGATGGTCAGAACCGATAAGCCAAAGCCTTTAGGGTACGTATAAAATGGCATTTTTATGGGTAAATTACAGGCATAGAGGGAGTTTTTGCCACTATAATTTGTTCCTGCTCTCAAATAGAAATAATTGACAACCACTTCTCCCTGTGGTAAACTGTATCAGTACAAATACGCGCCGATACCCGGTATTTCGGATACTCCAGCCAATGCTTGGTATGAGGTGAGACTTAAAGACTAAAGGAGGAAATCAACATGATTTCAAAGGAAAAGAAAGCAGCTATTATCGCTGAATTCGGCAGAAAGGCCGGCGACACAGGTTCACCGGAAGTACAGATCGCAATTCTGACAGAGAGAATCACAGAATTAACTGATCACCTTCAGAAGAACCCAAAAGATCATCATTCCAGAAGAGGCCTTCTGATGATGGTTGGACAGAGAAGAGGTCTTCTTGATTACTTAAAGAAGACAGACTTAGAAGGCTATCGTTCCTTAATCGAGAAGTTGGGAATCAGAAAATAATAAACCATTTAGGGTGGAGAACTTCTCCACCCTATCTGTCTATTAAGAAAAGAATATTAAAAGTAGAAGCATTCCCCGAGACCGCTGATGTGCGCGTAAAAGCAGAGCCAAAAGTTGGAGACAGGGGAAGGATATGCCCGCATATCCATCCCCTGTTTCCGGCTTTTGGCGAGCCACCGCGAACGAGGGACCAAAGGTCCCGAGTTTGCGGCGGCAGATTCTGCCTGCGGCAGATTCTGCTTATTCTCCCTGACGGGCTGCATAAGCAAACTCATTTTTGCGCGCAGATCAGTAGTTTCGGCGTCTTCTACTGTTAATATAAATTATTAATCCAATTAAAGGAGATACCAGTATGTACAAGAGTTTTAGTATGGATCTGGCCGGCAGGACATTGACCGTTGATGTCGGCAGAGTAGCAAAGCAGGCAAACGGCGCAGCGTTCATGCACTATGGTGACACCGTAGTATTAGCCACTGCAACTGCTTCTGATAAGCCAAGGGAGGGAATCGACTTCTTCCCCCTGAGCGTGGAATATGAAGAAAAATTATACGCCGTAGGAAAGATTCCCGGCGGCTTCAACAAAAGAGAGGGAAAAGCGTCTGAAAACGCCATTTTAACTTCCCGTGTCATTGACCGTCCCATGAGACCCCTGTTTCCAAAGGATTACCGTAACGATGTGACCTTAGACAACATCGTCATGTCCGTAGACCAGGACTGCAGCCCGGAGCTGACGGCTATGTTAGGCTCCGCCATTGCCACCTGCATTTCCGATATTCCTTTTGACGGTCCCTGTGCTTCCACCCAGATCGGCCTTGTAGACGGAGAACTTGTGGTAAACCCGACCCAGGCTCAGAAGCAGGTATCTGATATGGCTCTTACGGTGGCTTCCACAAGAGAAAAAGTCATCATGATCGAGGCAGGAGCCAATGAGGTTCCGGAAGATAAGATGATCGAGGCCATTTTCAAAGCTCATGAAGTAAACCAGGAAATCATCAAATTCATTGATACCATCGTAGCAGAATGCGGAAGGCCAAAGCATGAATACACCAGCTGCGCAGTGCCGGAAGAGTTATTTGCTGCCATTAAGGAAATTGTCACTCCGGAAGAGATGGAAGTTGCCGTATTTACCGATGAAAAGCAGGTAAGAGAAGAAAACATCCGCAAGATCACCCAGAAACTGGAAGAAGCCTTTGCAGAAAAGGAAGAGTGGCTGTCCGTATTAGGAGAAGCCATTTACCAGTACCAGAAAAAGACCGTCCGCAAGATGATCTTAAAAGACCACAAGCGTCCTGATGGCCGTGCCATGAATCAGATCCGCCATCTGGCAGCAGAGATCGATATGCTTCCAAGAGTGCATGGTTCCGCCATGTTCACCCGCGGCCAGACCCAGATTTTAAATATCTGTACCCTGGCTCCATTATCAGAAAGCCAGAGATTAGACGGCATTGATGATATGGAAACATCAAAGAGATATATGCACCACTACAATTTCCCGTCCTTCTCTGTAGGAGAGACAAGGCCTTCCAGAGGACCGGGACGCAGGGAGATCGGTCATGGCGCGCTGGCAGAAAGGGCATTGATCCCCGTACTTCCTTCAGGAGAAGAATTCCCATATGCAATCCGTACCGTTTCCGAGACCATGGAGTCCAATGGTTCCACCTCTCAGGCAAGCATCTGTTCCTCCTCCATGTCCTTAATGGCGGCAGGTGTTCCCATTAAAGCGGCTGTTGCAGGTATTTCCTGCGGTCTGGTTACCGGAGATACGGATGACGATTATATCGTTCTGACCGATATTCAGGGACTGGAAGATTTCTTCGGCGATATGGACTTTAAGGTGGGAGGAACCCATAAGGGTATAACTGCCATCCAGATGGATATTAAGATCCACGGCCTTACAAGACCGATCATTGAGGAAGCTATCCGAACCACCAGAGAAGCAAGACTTTATATCCTTGACGAGGTTATGGCAAAAGCCATTGCAGAGCCGCGTAAGGAAGTTGGCAAGTATGCTCCGAAGATCGATCAGATTTCCATTGATCCTCAGAAGATCGGCGATGTGGTAGGAAAGCAGGGTAAGGTGATCAATAAGATCATCGAAGAGACCGGCGTAAAGATCGACATTTCTGATGACGGAAGTGTATCTGTATGCGGAACCGACCAGGCTATGATCGACCGCGCGATCCAGATCATAAAGAGCATTGTAACAGAGATCGAAGCAGGTCAGGTCATCACAGGAAAGGTTGTCAGGATCATGAACTTTGGCGCCTTTGTTGAGCTGGCTCCCAACAAGGATGGAATGATCCACATTTCCAAGCTGTCTGAAAAGAGAGTGGCAAAGGTTGAAGATGTGGTCAACATCGGCGATGAAGTGACTGTTAAAGTCATTGAAGTTGACAAGATGGGCAGAATCAACTTAAGCATGAAGCCGGCAGATTTGGCTGCTAAGGCAGAAGATAAGAAAGAAGAAAAAGTGTCAGAATAAAATAATGATGCCATAAGGCAGACAGCGGACAGATTCATATCCATCTGCTGTCTGTTTTTTCTATCATAGGAAAGGGGAATACCATGGAAAAACAGACACTGGCAGAAGTTGCCTCCCAAAAGCTGCTGCAGATGATACAGGAAAAGGGGTATGTCCCAGGAGACAAGCTGCCTACTGAGGTGGAGTTGTCTGAGGTCCTGGAGGTGGGGCGCAATACGGTCCGTGAAGCGTTGAGAATCCTGATGTCCCGGAATATTGTCACCATCCGGCAGGGATCGGGAACCTTTCTCTCAGATAAAAATGGTGTGGCCGATGATCCTCTGGGTTTTACCATGATAGAAGACAGAAGAAAGCTGACGGAGGATCTGATTCAGGTCAGGGTCATGCTGGAACCTCCGATTGCAGCTCTGGCAGCCCAGAACGCCACGGAAGAGGATATCCGGTGTCTGGAGCAGATCCTTCTGGATCTGGAGGAAATGATAGAAAACCGGGAGGATTATTCGGAGAAGGATTCCCAGTTCCATGCCCAGATTGCCAACTGCAGCCATAATCTGGTCATGGCAAATCTGGTACCCGTGATCACGGATGGGGTCCATATTTTTGCTGTTTCAGTCCGGGAGACGGAGTATGAGCAGACACTCCTGTCACACCGCAGAATATTTGAAGCCATCAGGGACCGGAAACCGGTGGAGGCACAGCAGGCAATGAATTTCCATTTGATGTATAACGATAACCGTTATAAGGAAGAAGGCCGGTAAAGAAACTGATTCACAGGCCTAAATCAGGAAGAGAAAACTTAAATCGAGAAAAAGGTACATATTCATGGGATGAATATGTACCTTTTTCTCGATTTTTCTTGACTTATTTCCCCAAGCATGATTATAATAAGAATATTCATGGGACGAATACATGCATGGTAATCGTCATTTTTTCCAGGAGGTTAAAAACATTGAAACAATTATATGATGTACTCATTATCGGCGGCGGGGTAATTGGAAGTGCAATTGCAAGGGAAATGTCCAGATACAGCTTGAAAATAGGTGTTTTGGAAAAAAACCTGGATGTATGCTGCGAGACCAGCGGACGTAATTCCGGAGTGGTTCACGGAGGATTTGCATATGACACAGGTTCTCTAAAGGCAAGGCTCTGCGTGGAAGGCAGCCAAAACATGGGACGACTTTCCGAAGAACTGGATTTTCCCTTTCACCGCTGCGGCAAGGTGCTGGTAGGAAATACCCCTGATGACCGGGAAGCGCTGAAACAGACCATAAAGCAGGGCGAAGCCAATGGAGTAAAGGGACTGGAACTTATAGACAAAGAGCGGCTTCACGAACTGGTGCCTGCTGTTGTGGGGGAATTTGCCATGTATTCTCCTGCCAGCGGGATTGTGGATCCTTTTGGCTATACCATTGCTCTGGCTGAGAATGCCTCGGAAAATGGTGTGGATTATTTCTTTGACTGTGAGGTGAGGGCCATTGGGAAGGATTCGGACAGCAACTATGTCCTTACGACCTCAGGCGGGAAATTTTTCAGCCGCTGGGTGGTGAACAGCGCCGGCCTGGGCTGCGGAAAAATATCGGAGCTATTGGGAATCAAAGGTTATAAAATCATAGGCTCCAAAGGAGATTATATCATTCTGGATAAAAGGACCGGTCCTTTGCTTCCCATGCCCGTATATCCGGTTCCCAGCAACACCTATATGGGGATCCATGTGACCAATACAACAGATGGCAATGTTATCGTGGGGCCAAATGCTGATATGACTGAGAATTTTTCATATTATGGGGTACCACAGGAAAATATGGATTATCTGGCAGAAAGTGCTTCAGATTTGTGGCCCTGTATCAATAAGAGGGATTATATCCGCAATTATTCCGGGATCCTTCCTAAATGGGTGGATGAGAATGGCGTTATACAGGACTTTAAAATTGAGGTACAGGATGATGTGGCGCCCCGTGCCATAAACCTGGTAGGCATAGAATCTCCGGGCCTGACTGCCGCTGTCCCCATTGCCCGATATGCTGTCGGTCTTATGGCAGAGAGAGAAAAGCTGGAACTCAACACCTCCTTTCATCCCATACGAAGGGGAATCCAGCGGTTTTCGGAGCTATCGAAAGAGGAGCAGAACCTTAAAATTCTGGAAAATCCCGATTATGGGGAGGTAATATGCCGCTGTGAGAAGGTGACAAAAGCAGAAATCCTTCAGGCAATCTATAATCCGCTGGGAGTGGATACCCTGGCCGGGATCAAATACAGGACCCGTTCCATGATGGGACGCTGCCAGGGCGGTTACTGTCAGATGCGTATTGCACAGATGCTGGAGCAGGAGCTTGGAAAGAAAGAAGATCAAATCCAATATGCCAGAAAGGGTTCTTACATGTTCTTTGGAAAAGTGCGGCAGGAGGTGGAGTCATGGAAGGAAAGTTAAAGGAGATCCCAACAAAGGCAGCAGATGTGGTGATTATAGGCGGAGGGCCTGCAGGACTTGCGGCAGCAGCGGAACTTTACCATAAGGGAATCCGGAATTTGGTGATCCTTGAGAGGGAAAAGCAGCTGGGAGGCATCCTGCGCCAATGCATTCACGACGGATTTGGCCTGACCCGCTTTCAGACCGCCTTAAGCGGGCCTGAATATGCCCAGCGTTTCATAGATGCCATAGAGGAGTTACATATTCCTTACATAACCGACACAACGGTGTTGGAAGTGACCCGTGACAGGCTGGTGACGGCAGCTTCCAGGGAAGGCATGATGCAATGGAAGGCAAAGGCGGTGATTCTGACCATGGGATGCCGGGAACGCACAAGAGGAGCCATCGGAATTCCGGGAGAACGGCCTGCAGGCGTATTTACGGCAGGGGCTGCCCAGGCTTATATGAATCTTTTTAATACCATGCCGGCCAGGGAAGCGGTAATTCTGGGGTCTGGCGATATCGGCATGATCATGGCCCGGCGCCTTACCCTGGAGGGAGCCCATGTGAAGGCAGTATTTGAGATTCAGCCTTACCCCAGCGGACTGCCCCGAAATATTGAACAGTGCCTAAACGATTACGGCATTCCTTTGTATTTAAGTCATGGCATAACCGCAATTCATGGAAATACCAGGCTTACGGGGGTCACTGCTTCCCAGGTGGATGAGAATTTTATGCCCATTCCTGGTACGGAAAAGGAATACCAGTGTGATACGCTGATTCTTTCCGTAGGCCTGATTCCGGAAAATGAGCTGTCCTTAGATGCGGGAGTCATCCTGGATGAACGGACCAGAGGGGCCTGTGTAGACGAATATTTCCAGACGAGGGCAGACGGGATATTTTCAGCCGGAAACGTTCTTCATGTACACGATCTGGTTGATTTTGTATCTTTGGAGGCGGAGAGCCTGGCTGATTCGGTGGCCGAATACATAAAAAAAGGCAGCCTCAATCCGGCTGTCATCCCTGTGAAAACGGATTGCAATATCGCGTATACGGTGCCTCAGCGGATCAGCGGGACAAGAGAATTTATCCTGTCCTTAAGGGTAAAAAAACCGATGAAGGACTGCCGCATCGTTGTGCGCCAGGCAGGAAAGGAAGTGGCCGTAAAAAAGATGAAAAAAGCCATTCCTGCGGAAATGATCCGCTTTGGCATTTCTCATGAAAAGCTGGTATCCGGTTCAGAGTTGGAGGTGTGTGTGGAATGCTGAAGGAATTTACCTGTATTATCTGCCCCAATGGATGTGAAATAACCGCGGACATAGAAATAAACGAAGGCAAAAACATTCTGATACGGTCTATGGACGGCGCTCTTTGTCCCAGGGGGGAAACTTATGTAAGGCAGGAACTGACCGATCCCCGGCGTAATATTGCAACTTCAGTTCTTGTAAAAGGAGGTATTCTGCCCTTAGCCAGTGTGCGCCTGACAAAACCCATCCCCAAAGGCAGGATTTTTGATGCCATGGAAGAGATAAAAAGGTGCAGTCTGACTGCGCCTGTAACAGCCGGAACGGTTGTGGTGAAAAATATTCTTGGGTATGATGCAGATGTGATTGTGACAAAATCCGTGCCGGCCGGCGAACTGCCGGAATGAATGGAAACCGGATGGCATGGTGGCAGCCGTAAAACAAATTCTGTCTTACGGCTGCTTGTGATACAAAAATGGTATGGATCTGCTAAATGAAATAGTCAGGAAATTGTTTCTTCAGCATAGGCTGATCTGCCAGTGCTGTGGATATATGGCGGACCATGGCCTGGGAAGCCCTCTTTTTATCCCCTTCCTCAATGGCTTTGCAGATGGCGGTATGATCATTGATGACACGGTCCGATACATTGATCTGGTAACTCAGTTTTCTTTGACGGTCAAAGTGAGGCATAATGGTCTGCATGGTATCATAGATAAAGTTCATTCCGCACATATCATAAAATTCTTTGTGGAAAGCAATATCAAGAGCCAGAAATTTCTCGAAATTTTCTCTTGGTCCATTGGATGCATAATCCTTTTGGAGGGTTATATAGTCATATAAATTGTCCAGGTGCTCCTGGGTAATAAAATCGCAGCTCATTTCTGCCAGCGGTCCCTCTATCATCCTTCTCATGGTGCATACCTGTTCTACAATATTACAATCGATCAGAGAAATAAAAATCCCCTTTTGAGGGTAGCTTTCGATCAGATGGCCGTTGGTCAATGAAAGAATGGCTTCTCTTACCGGAGTACGGCTGATGTTTAATTCCTTTGAAATCTCGATGTCAGAGATTTTTTGTCCTGGTGCAAATTCCAGGTTGATGATCTGGTCCAGAAGAAACCGCAGGGCAAATTCACGAGCGGATTCTCCCGGGTTTTGAGTGAAGTTTTTTGTCATTTAAGTGCTCCTTTGCATTGTGGCAATGTCTCGGAAAATCTCTAAATATGAGTGCTATAAACACAAGATGAATATATTACTTGAAAAGAAAATACAACAACGGATATAGTATACTGTATAGTTAATGGTTTTACCATAGATGAAAATAATAAATATAAATAAAAAAATAGATGATAATTACGTAAAAAATAGATACTATGGTTGATGTGTATAAAATGTAAATAGTTACAATAGACAAAATATACAAAGTTTTTGTTAAAAAATTATTTATTATTGCTTTTTAGATATGAGAGTAGTATACTGATGCAAATAAAATATATTACATACTGATTAATATATTTTAGATCACATTCAAATGAAATAAAAATGTGTAAGAGGAGGATTACAAGATGAGAAGGATGAAAAAAGTTTTATGCATGGCAATGGCGGTCGGTATGACTGTCTCATCCCTGGCTGCCTGCGGCAGCAGTCCGTCAGGAACCACGAAGGCAGCGGCGGCAGGAGAAACTCAGGCAGGGGCTAAATCCACTGCCACCGGAACTCCGATCAAGGTTGGAGTATCCAATATGGTAACAGGCCCTATGGCGGCAGGCGGGCTTCGCATGAAGCAGGCCGTAACCATGGCATTTGAAGAAATAAATGCAAAAGGAGGAGTGCTGGGCGGCAGGCCTTTGGAAATGGTTTTGGTTGATGACACAGGAACCCCCACAGGTGCAGTGAATGCGGTCAATAAGATTCTTGGAGAGAATGTTTCGGTTTCCATTGGCCCCCATACTTCCCCTATGGCATCAGCAACCCAGGAATTGTACCGGAAGGCAGGAGTTCCATTCATCAGCGCGGCAACCTCTCCAAAGCTTCTGGACGCACAGAATCCATACTTTTTCCGCATATCCGTTTCCGATGGATCGGTTGGACCGGCTATGGTGGAGTTTGCCAGGGAACAATTCAGCGCCAAAAAGATAGGAGCGCTCTATGATACGGATGATTACGGTGTGGCAGCTGATAATGCCACAAAGCAGTATTGCGAAACAAATGGAATTGAGTATTATTCCGAAGGCTTTACATCAGGGGATAAGGACTTGACTTCACAGCTTTCCAAGATCAAGGGCTGGGGACCGGATGTGATTTTTGACTTTTCCCACGATGCGGAAGCGGCTTTGGTCGTGCGCCAGCTGGACGAGCTGGGCATGGGAGAACTGCCTCACGTTGGCCCAAATGCCCTGGCACAGTCCCAGACTTATGACTTATGCGACGCAAAACAGTTGGAAGGGACTTATGCTTCCACTGATTTCTATGCAGACCAGACCAATGAGACCATGAAGAAATTTCTGGATGATTTTAAGGCCCGCTGGGGAGCTGATGTGGAACGTTATGCAGCCATGTATTATACTGCAGCCTACTTAACGGCCGATGCCATTGAACGGGCCGGCTCCGATAAACCGGAGGATATCCGCAAGGCTCTTTCCGAAACAAAGGATTTTAATGCTGTATTCGGCAAGCTTAACTGCTCTGGGCAGGGGGAGATGAATACCAACCTTTATATTCTGGAGTTTGACGGGGAAAAGAATATGTCTGTATCCAAGCAGGTGTCTTTAAACTGATATAGAAAGAGAATGAACGGCACCCGGCTGCTTTTAGCTGCCGGGTGTATATGATGAGGAGGCATTACATATGCAAGTATTTGTACAGCTGCTCATTACCGGAGTTGCTATGGGTTTTATCTATGCTCTGGTAGGTATTGAGTACACTCTTATCTGGAATGCAACAGGACTGTTGAATTTCAGCCATGATAAGTTTATCCTGTTTGGAGCTTATATGTTTGCCGGTACCTATGTGCTGGGTCTTGGGTTTCCGCCGGTATTGGCGATTCTTTTTACTGTCCTTACCATGTTTTTGCTTGGTATTGTCAGCGCATTTGTAATTTTCAATCCCCTAAGCAGGCTTTCCACCAATTTATTTGCTGTAATCGGAACCGTGATTCTTGGCAGGATCATGATCGAGTCGGTCCGCCTGATCTGGGGCCCTCTTCCCTTTACCCTGGACAATTTTTTAAGAGGATCCATTCACTTTGGTTCCGTGGTTGTCTCAAAATCCCATCTGGTGATTATTGTGGTCTGTTCCCTGATTACCGCCAGTTTGCAGGTTTTCTTTAAAGCGACCAAAACCGGAAAAGCCATGCGCTGTGTATCGGAAAATAAGACGGCGGCCTCCTTAATGGGGATCAATGTGCCCATGAACATCGCCTTTACCGTTGGTTTATCAGCAATTATCTGTGCCACCATCGGAATTCTGGTAATTCCCATATTCAATGTGGAGCTGCAGATGTCCTCCATGATCGGCTTAAAAGGATTTGCCTCCGGCGTCATCGGCGGTTTTGGTTACCTTCCCGGAGCCATTGCAGGCGGTATTCTTCTGGGTGTGGTCGAAATTTTTGGAAGCATGCTGATTCCGTCTGTTTATAAAGACTGCCTGTCATTTGTACTGTTGATTATATTCCTGCTGATTAAACCATCAGGGATCCTGGGAAATAAACGTTAAGGAGGAACGCTATGAAAATCAATAAATCGGCATCATTGATTGCAGTGGCTGCAATTGTTCTGGCGGCAGTTCTGCCCATGTTTATTTCCAATAACTATCATCTGAATCTGATGATCCAGGTGCTGATCAATATCATCATCGTTGTGGGCCTTAATTTCATAACCGGTCTTACCGGTCAGATGAATCTGGGAACAGCCGGTATCTTCTCCATGGGAGCATATACGTCTTCCCTGCTGGCTACGAGGCTTGGGATCAATCCATGGATCTGCCTGACAGCGGCCATCGGCATGGGAGTTTTAATCGGAATGGGTCTGGGCTATCCTTCCTTAAGGGTGTCCGGAGTATACTTAGCCCTTACTACCATTGGCTTTTCGGAAATCGTCCGCATCCTGATGACCAATTTAACAGGTCTGACCGGAGGCGCATTGGGGGTAACGGGAATTCCGGCCTTTTCCATCCTGGGACACAAATTTCAGACAAATAAAGAGATTTATTATCTCTACCTCATCATAGCAGTGATTCTTATCTTCAACGCATACAGGATCGTCAATTCCAAATGGGGACGCGCGTTCCTGGCAGTTAAGGATAATCCTGATGCTGTGGAAGCAGGAGGCGTCAACATTGCGTCCATTAAAATCCTGGCATTTACTCTTGCTGCCATCTACGCCACTGTTGCGGGCAGTCTTTATGCCCACTACATTGGATTCATCAATCCAAGTGCATATAACCTGGAATATTCTATCAACTACGTTGTCATGCTGGTCATCGGAGGAATCGGTTCTGTGCCGGGCAATGTTCTGGGTGCAATCCTGGTGACTCTTGTACCGGAATTTTTAAGATTCATGGAAAATTACTACTGGCTGGTATTTTCCATCATCACGCTGCTGTTTGTCATCTTTATGCCAAATGGAATCGTTTCGTTATTCAGAGGAAAGAAGAGAACGGAAAGAGCAGGGAAAGGAGAGCGGGTAAATGGCAGATAAGAGAGAAGGAAAATCCATTTTAACTCTGAATCATGTAACAAAGCGCTTTTCCGGACTGGTTGCGGTAAATGATCTGACTCTGGATATGAAGGAACGTACCATTCATGCTTTGATCGGTCCAAATGGAGCAGGAAAGTCAACAGCCATAAATATGATAACCGGTCTTCTTCCCTTAACAGAGGGGGAAATCTACCATGAGGAAACGAAGATAAGCGGCATGAGCGCCCATCAGATTGCCCGGACCAGCTGCAGCCGGACGTTCCAGAATTTAAAATTATACCGTTCCATGACTGTGAAGGAAAACCTGATGATGGGAAATATGACAGACCAAAAGCAAGGTTTTATTCCCTTTCTGTTTGACATTAAGGGAGCTTACAGGGAAGAAAAGCTCATGAGCGAAAAGGCGGATCAGATCCTGGAGTTTATTGGATTAAAGGATCTGGCAAAAGAATATCCGTCCAATATGCCTTATGGAAAGCAGAAGCTTACAGAGCTTGCCAGATCTCTTATGTCGGACCCGAAACTGCTGTTTCTGGATGAACCTGCCGCAGGATTAAATCCTTCCGAGCGTGTGGAGTTTGTGAATATCATGCTGAAGGTGTTTGATTCCGGCATTGATATTTTTCTCATCGAGCATAATATGGATGTGATCATGAACATCAGCAACTACATAACTGTCATTAACTTTGGAGCTAAGATTGCCGAAGGCACACCGGAAGAAATACAGCAGGATCCGGTGGTAATAAAGGCATATTTAGGCGACCGGTATAAACAGAATATGGCAAGGGGGGCCGGGAATGCTTAAGGTAAATGGGATCGACGTATATTATGGCAAGGTACAGGCTCTGTTTGACGTATCCATTGAGGTTGGAGATAAGGAAATCGTATCCATCATCGGAGCCAACGGGGCGGGAAAGACTACTCTTATGAAGTCCATTATGGGAATCAATAAGCCGAGAAACGGCACCATTGAATACAATGGCCAGGTCATAAGCGGTCTCCCTACCCATAAGGTGGTTAATAAAAAAATCGTCTATGTACCGGAGGGCCGGGAAATTTTCCCCAATATGACGGTTCAGGAGAATCTGGAAATGGGTGCCTATTCCAAAAAAATGTCAAAGGCGGAAATGGAACGGCATCTGGAAGAACAGTACGATATCTTTCCAAGGTTAAAGGAACGGGCAAAGCAGAAAGCAGGTTCCCTGTCAGGAGGCGAACAGCAGATGCTGGCCATTGCAAGAGGGCTTATGTCTGATCCAGAGCTTTTGATGTTGGATGAGCCCAGTCTTGGCCTTGCACCGGTAATTGTTGATGATATGTTTGACGTTATTGTCCGCGTGAATAAGGTGAGAAACATACCCATTGTAATTGTAGAACAGAATGCATTTATGGCTATGTCCATATCCGACAGAACCTATGTCCTGGAGGTGGGAAACCTGGTTGCCGGAGGAGAAAGTAAAATGCTGATGGATTCTGATGAAATCAAAAAAGCCTATCTGGGAGGCTGATAACTGGCTGCTGCCGGCATAAGCTATGGAGGTAAAAGAAACATGCGTGCGATCTATTTAAAAGAACCATGGAACGTTTCATGTATTGATATTGAAAAACCGGAACCAAAGGAAGGGCAGGCTCTGATTAAAGTGCGGTCTGCCGGTATTTGCGGAAGTGATATAGGAGCTTTCCGGGGAACCAATCCGCTGGTATCCTATCCAAGGATTATCGGCCATGAGGTGGTGGGGGAAGTCGTATCCATTCCATCGGAGAACAAGAGAGGAATCAAGGCAGGAGACCATGTAATTGTGGATCCCTATCTTTTTTGCGGAAACTGCTACCCCTGTTCCATCGGGCGCACCAACTGCTGTACCGGTTTAAAGGTTCTCGGCGTCCATGTGGAGGGAGGAATGTCCGATTATATGGTACATCCCGCAGATATGCTGTGGAAGCTTCCGGAGGATATGCCATGGGACATCGCACCCATGGCGGAGCCTCTGACCATTGCCCTTCACGGCATTCACAGGGGCGGATTAAAAAAAGGAGAACATGCGGCTGTGATAGGGGCAGGTCCCATAGGTCTTCTGGCAGCCATGTCGGCTCTTGCTTATGGAGCTGAGCCTATTGTCATTGACGTTGTGGAGGAGCGCCTTTCTTTTGCAAGGAGTCTGGGAGTAAAGTATACCATTCACTCAGCAGAAGAGAGCCTGACAGAGAGAGTGGAGGAATTTACAAAAGGGCGCATGGCAGAGCTTGTCATGGAGTGCTCCGGCGCGAATCCGGCAGTTCGTTCTGCCCTGGATATTGCGGCAAATGCAGGCCGTGTTACCCTTACGGGCTGGCCGAAAAAGGAGACTCCTCTTCCCACCGATCTGATCACAAGAAAGGAAATTGATATCCGGGGAGCCCGCACCAGTGCCAATGAGTTTGAAGAAGCCATTGAGCTGATCCACAGGGGCAGGGTGGATGTGAGAAAGATACTGACCAGGACTGTTTCAATGGAAGAAGCTCCGGCAATGATCGCTGATATTGAAAGGAATTCCGGAAATTACATGAAGGTAAATGTAATACTGTAGCAAATGGCCGTGAAAGATGGTTATAAAGAATTATGATAAATGATTGTTGACAAATGTATCATTAGAACGTATAATTGTCTGGATCGAAGACATAAAGTCACTGATTTATAATTGAATATGCTTCATTAAAAGGGAGTAGTTTTAATGCATCATCAACATCCTGACTGCCAGAGGGCAGCCTGGTGGTGCATGCCAGACAATGGTTACCAGACTTTTAATGTATTTATTCTGAACATTTGATATTGTCCAGAATAAATGCATTGAAAGTCTTTTTCTTTTCCCTTTTAGGGCAATAATAAATCAAGCGGTCATAACAGTACTTGTTGATGCAGGCTGTCCCATTGGGATGGCAGAATGGAGGAAAGTTTGAAAGACTGGTATCAGAAAACAGAAGAGGAAGTATTAGAAGAGCTTCGTACATCAAAGGAAGGCTTGAGCACAGAGGAAGCTGCCGGACTTCTTGCCAGCAAAGGGGAAAATGTCCTGGAGGAAGGGAAGAAAAAAAGCACCCTTCAGGTATTTGCCGAGCAGTTTAAGGATCTGCTGGTGGTCATTCTGATCGCAGCCGCTGTCATTTCCATGCTTTCGGGAAATGTGGAAAGCACCATCGTCATCGTGGCGGTCATTGTATTAAATGCAATTCTTGGAACGGTGCAGCATGAAAAAGCACAAAAGTCCCTGGCAAGCTTAAAATCTTTATCATCGCCAACGGCCAAGGTGGTCCGCAGCGGTCAAAAGATCGAGATTCCCTCAAAAGGCGTGGTTCCGGGAGATATCCTTCTTCTGGAAGCCGGAGATATGGTGGTGGCTGACGGAAGGATACTTAATAATTATTCCTTACAGGTCAATGAAAGCTCCCTGACCGGCGAATCCACCAATGTGGACAAGGAAGAAGGGACTCTTGACATGGAAGCGCCCCTGGCTGACCGGACCAATATGGTTTATTCCGGAAGCCTTGTTACTTACGGCAGGGCGGTTGTGGCTGTCACCGGAACCGGAATGGATACGGAAATCGGAAAGATCGCCAGCTTAATGAATGCCACAAAAGAGAAGAAAACGCCTTTACAGATCAGCCTGGACCAGTTTTCCAGCCGCCTTGCCATGGTCATCATGGTGATCTGCGCCCTGGTATTCCTGATAAGCATTTACCGTAAAATGCCTCTTTTGGATTCCCTGATGTTTGCGGTGGCACTTGCAGTTGCTGCCATTCCGGAGGCTTTAAGCTCCATCGTAACCATTGTACAGGCAATGGGAACCCAGCGTATGGCCAGGGAAAATGCCATTATCAAGGAATTAAAGGCAGTAGAAAGCCTTGGCTGCGTTTCTGTCATCTGTTCCGATAAGACCGGTACACTGACCCAGAATAAGATGACCGTACAGGAAATCTATGTGGATGGAAAAGTCTGTCAGCCGGATGAATTAGACCTTCGCAATCAGCTTCACCGGTATATTCTTTATGATGCACTCTTAACCAATGATTCCTCCATTGTGGAGGGAAAGGGGATCGGAGATCCTACGGAGTTTGCCCTCCTTGAAATGGCAGGGAAAATCAGTTTAAGCCATGATCTCATCAGGGAAATGATGCATCGTCTGGAAGAGCTTCCCTTTGATTCTGACCGGAAGCTGATGAGTACCAAATACCAGCTCCATGGAATTCCTACCGTACTGACAAAGGGCGCGGTGGATGTATTGCTGTACCGGACCACCCACATCCGTACTTCAGAGGGAATTAAGGAGCTGACGGAAAAGGACCGGGAGGATATCCTAGATCAGAATATGAGATTTTCAGAAAATGGACTCCGGGTGCTTGCCTTTGCCTACAAGGAAGTGGAAGAGGACCACGTGCTTTCCTTAAACTCAGAAAACGGCTTTATCTTCCTTGGGCTTATTTCCATGGTGGACCCGCCTAGAGAAGAGTCAAAGGAGGCCGTAGCCGATGCCAAAATGGCAGGAATCCGGCCGGTTATGATCACCGGAGACCATAAGATCACTGCAACTGCCATAGCAAAGCAGATCGGAATTTTTGAACATGGAGATATGGCGGTAACCGGCGCGGAATTAGACGCCATGACCGATGAAGAACTGGACTCAAATATAGCAAAGACTTCCGTATATGCCAGGGTGTCACCGGAAAACAAGATCCGTATTGTGGACGCATGGCAGCGGCGGGGAAATGTTGTTTCAATGACAGGAGACGGAGTCAACGATGCGCCTGCCTTAAAGAAGGCCGACATTGGAGTTGCCATGGGAATCACGGGAACAGAGGTTTCCAAGGATGCCGCGTCCATGATTCTGGCGGATGATAATTTCGCCACCATTATAAAGGCGGTTGCCAATGGACGTAACGTGTACCGGAATATAAAAAATGCCATCCAGTTTTTGCTCTCAGGCAACACGGCAGGAATCCTTTCCGTCCTTTACACCTCCATTATGGCCCTTCCCGTTCCCTTTGCCCCGGTTCATCTGTTATTCATTAACCTGCTTACTGATTCCCTTCCGGCTATTGCTATTGGTATGGAGCCTGCGGAGCATGGCCTTCTGAACCGGAAGCCAAGAGATCCAAAAGAAGGGATCCTGACGAAAGAGTTTTTACTTAAGATACTGGTTCAGGGCGGACTGATTGCCGCATGTACCATGACTGCTTTCCATATAGGCTTAAGACAGGGCAGTGCTGCCACAGCAAGCACCATGGCTTTTTGTACCTTGACCCTTTCCCGTCTGTTCCATGGATTTAACTGCAGAAGCCGCCATTCTATTTTCCGGCTGGGCTTTGCAACCAACTGGTACAGCCTGGGAGCATTCCTGGCAGGCGTTTCCTTATTAAGCCTTGTCATGTTTGTACCTGTTCTTGAAAAGCTGTTTTCCGTAACTCCTCTTACCGGGGGCCAGATCGGCATGGTATACGGACTTGCGGTTATCCCGACCGCAATCATACAGCTTACAAAGGTCATAAAAGAAAACAGGAAATAATTGCATCAAAAAAAAAAGAGGTTCAACCGAAAAAAAGTGTTGAACCTCTTTTTTAAAAATGATAAAATACTTCAGTAATTAAAAATTTAATATGGGAGAAAGGACGACACATGACAGGACAACCTTCATTTAAAGTAAGAAATTGCGGACCGCTGTCCAGGCGGACGAAATTTCAGATTCTTGCCCTGGTGCCGATTTATTTTATTGTTGCAGGCTTCTTTCTGCAGCCGTTTGATGGAATTTGGAGGGGTATTATTACGATTGTCAGGGAACCGGATTTCCTGATTACGGATTATTTTGCTATTGGCGGAGTAGGAGCTGCATTTGTTAATGCGGGTGTATTGACCTTATTAAGTATTGCAATTGTGTATTTTCTTGGTATGGAGATGAGCGGCCATACTATAACCTCATGCTTTCTCATGTTTGGTTTTTCCCTTTTCGGGAAAAATATCATGAATATATGGGCTATTATGATGGGGATTTGCCTGTATTCTTATTATCACAAAACTTCCATAACACGTTATATCTATGTTGGCTTTTACGGGACTTCTTTGTCACCGATCATTACTCAGATCATGCAGATCGGTAATCTGCATCTGGCTTCCAGGCTGATTTTAAGCATTCTTGTCGGATTGGCCATTGGATTTGTGCTTCCGCCCTTATCCACACATACGCATTACGCCCACAAGGGATATTCTCTTTATAATGTGGGTTTTTCCGCTGGAATCATTGCTGTTGTTATTGTCTCCCTGATGAAGTCCTTTGGAATTAATATAGAGGCAAGGCTCATCTGGTCTGAGGGAAACAATGAGCTTTTTGCAAAGCTGCTTCTGTTTTTGTTCTTTGGCATGATAATTTTTGCATTTCTGCTGTCAGAGAATGTTGGAAGGCGTTATCTGGACATACTAAAAACATACGGCCTCAGCGGGACGGATTATGTAAAAAGCGAAGGATTTGCACCTACTCTTCTTAATATGGGGATTAACGGTGTCATGTCAACCCTTATCCTTGTCATGATAGGAGGAGCTTTAAACGGACCGACTATTGGAGGAATATTCACCATTGTAGGCTTCAGCGCAACGGGAAAGCATATCCGAAACATTTTCCCCATTATGATGGGAGTAATTCTGGGAGGCTTGGTCCAGAACTGGAGCATTACGGATCCCAGTGCCCTTCTGGCACTTTTATTGTCTACCACCCTTGCGCCCATTGCCGGTGAGTTCGGTGTTGTTGCGGGGATTATAGCCGGATTTCTTCATTCTGCCGCAGCGCTTAATGTAGGCATTGTTTACGGCGGTATGAACCTTTATAACAATGGCTTTGCAGGAGGCCTCATAGCCACCTTCCTGGTGCCGGTACTCCAGTCCATCCGGGACAGAAAGGCACATGCACATGTTCATGATTCCTTATAGTTTTTATGGGAAACGGAAGCCGGAACAGAATAATACTTAAGAACAGGAAAATTTTGAAATGTTGTATCAGATAAAGGATGGGACAGTCACTGCCGGGGGCAGCCTGATCCTGTCACATATTGATTTTGAAATACATGGCAAGGAAAAGATAGCGGTAGTTGGAAACAATGGAGCCGGAAAAACCACTCTTTTAAGGCTGATAGCAGGAGAATTGGAACTGGACCGGGATGACAAGAGGGAAGGTCCGGGGATCACCAGCTCCAGAAAATTGACGGTGGGTTACTTAAAGCAGCAGGCATTTGAGGATAAGGGCAGGACAGTAGGGGAAGAGCTGCTGTCCTCCTGTCCTTTTGCGGATTCCTTTGCAATGGAACGGTTTGAGTATGAACGGGAATATGATACGCTGTTTACCGGGTTTGGATTTACAAGGGAAGATAAAAAGAAAAGGCTTTCCCAGTTTTCCGGCGGGGAGCAGACGAAGATTGCTCTTATCCGCCATCTGCTGTTAAAGCCGGATATCCTCCTCTTGGATGAGCCGACCAACCACCTGGATATCCAGGCAACAGAGTGGCTGGAGCAGTATATGGATCAATATGAAAAAGCGGTGATCATGGTATCGCATGACCGCTTTTTTCTGGACCGGACGGCATCGGTGATCTATGAGCTGTCAGGTAAAAAACTGACAAAATATCCGGGCAATTATACCCATTACCGGGAAGAGAAGAGAAAGGCCATACGGATACAGACAAAGGCCTATGAGCGGCAGCAGGAGGAGCTGAAGCGCTTAAATGATCTGGTGGAACGGTTTAAGCATAAGCCAAATAAGGCCGCATTTGCCAGGTCCAAAAGAAAGGCAATGGAAAGGCTGGGCCAGGCAGTGAAGCCGGAGGAGGATGACATCCACATGTTCACAGGACCCTTGGAGCCGGCTTTTTTAGGAAGCAAATGGGTCTTTGAAGCGGAGCACTTAAAACTCGGCTATGACCGCCCTCTCCTTGAACTGACAATGAGGATCCGCAGAGGGCAGAAGATAGGGATCCTGGGACCCAATGGGGCCGGAAAGAGCACTTTTTTAAAGACTGCGGCAGGCCTTATCTCTCCTGTTTCCGGGGAGTATTCCCTGGGAAATCAGATCACCATAGGTTATTTTGACCAGCATTCTTCGGAAATTGATTCTGATAAATCCGTGGCACAGCATTTTCATGATCTCTTTCCCTCTTTAACGGAAAAAGAAGTCCGAAGCACGTTGGGAGCATATCTGTTTGGCGGAAAAGAGGCGGGAAAACGGGTGGGCCTTTTGTCGGGAGGGGAAAAGGCAAGGCTCGTCCTTGCGGAGCTTTTGCAGAGCCGGCCTAATTTTCTGATCCTGGATGAGCCTACCAACCACATGGATATCAGGGCAAAGGAGACCTTGGAATCCGCGTTCCGGGCTTATACTGGAACGATTTTGTTCGTATCCCATGACCGTTACTTTTTAAGCCGGGTGGCGGAGTCGGTTCTCATATTTGAGAATCAGTCTGCCTTTTACTATCCTTTTGGCTATGAGCATTATCTGGAAGGCCGCAGAAAGGCAGAGCGGGGAGGAGGAATCGCAGCGCAGATCAAAGCGGAGGAGCAGGCTTTGATCGCCGGAATGCGCGGAGTTCCCAAGGCAGAACGGCACCGGTTAAAAGAGATACCGGTGGAGGAAGCTTATCTGGAATGGAAGCTTGGCCTGGTTCTGGAGCGGCTTTTGCCGGAAAGGGACCTGGTGATGGAATTGACAGCCGCCATGGAAGGGCTGAAGGATGAGTGGCTGGAATCGGAAGACTTTTGGAAGGGAAAAGAGTGGGAGGAATCCGGCCGGTATGAGGAGCTGAAAAAAGAGTGCCAGAAGGCATGGGAAAACTGGCATGAGCTGTGTCTGGAATGGTTTGATACGGCTTATGAGGAAGAGATGTAAAAAGAAGCGCAGGGCATTGACGGATCATCCGCCAATGCCCTGCGTTTCTTATGTAATATGAGAATGTATTTCTTGATTAATATTTTCCGGAATAATCATAGGTTGGTTCCGCTCTTGTATATGATCCCGGTTCCGTGATCCTGGAGGAAGGAATGTACTCTTCATGAAAATCAACTTGTTCTCCGTTTAGTTTGAATTTCCCCACTTCCTGCTGCAGGGTCTGGGACTGGGCGGTCAGCTCTTCGCTGGAAGCGGAGCTTTCTTCTGCAGTAGCTGCATTTGTCTGTATGACTGCAGATACTTGTGACAGTCCCTGATTGATCTGTTCGATTGCCATTACCTGTTCCGAAGAAGCGGTTTGGATTCCCTGGATGGCCTGTTCCACAAGGCTGGATTTTTCTCCTACTTCCTGAAGGATCCTTGCGGCGTTGGCTGCCATCTTCTTGCCCTCGGTAACGGCTTCCGAGGAATGAACGATGAGATTTGCCGTTTCTTTTGCCGCTTCCGCAGATTTTGTGGCAAGGTTCCGGACTTCATCTGCGACCACCGCAAATCCCTTTCCTGCACTTCCGGCCCGGGCGGCTTCAATAGCGGCATTTAATGCAAGAATATTTGTCTGGAATGCAATATCTTCAATCACTTTCGTAATATTGGAAATTTCTTCTGAAGCTGCGCTGATCTTATTCATGGAGGTATTTAAGCTTTGCATGTGAGAATTGCTTTCCGTCACTCCGGTTCCGTTTTGTTTCACGTATGAAGATGCCAGGCGGACATTCTCCGCATTCTGGCTGGCCTGTCTTGCTACTGTGGTAATGGCGGAGTTAAGCTCTTCAACGGTTGCAGCCTGTTCCGTGGAACCGGAGGCCAGGGCCTGGGCTGCGGAGGATACCTGCTCTGCGCCGGTGTAAACCTGGTCAGCCGCCGTGCTTATAAGAAGCAGGGTCTTGTTAAGATCCTTTTCAATTTTACGGAGTGCAAGGCCAAGGATATCTTCCTCGGAACGGAGAGGAACTTCCTGTGTAAAATCTCCGTTGCTGATTTTTTCGGCAATGAGCACCTGGCTTTTAATGCCTTCCAGCATGGCTGTAAATGCAGAGGCAAGCTGGCCGGTTTCATCCTTGGAATCCACATCCGTAAGATCCACATCCAAATGTCCAAGAGCGATTTTATCAGCAGCCTTTACCACCTGTCCAATAGGCAGGCTGATCATATGGGAGATCCGGAAGCCTAAAAATATGTTAAAGGCTGTTCCTGCTGCAAGGATGACACAAAGCATAACGGTGAGGATGATTGCGGTTGAATCATTGGTTTTGCTGGTCTGGTGAGCATCTTCCAGCCGGATCTCCGCCAGGCGGTCGAAATTATCATATATTTTCTGGATTTTGTCTTTATCCTGATCAAAAGCGGTCAATGCCGTGTTCTTAGACCCCTGCTTGGCTGTGTTTAAGCACTTTTGTATGGCGGGATCAAAGGTATCTGTAAACAGCTGGGTCGCTTCGTCGATCAAAGAGAGGGCTTCCGAGTTTTGAATGCTGGTCCGGTATGCGGCAGAACCGTTAAGGAAGTTGTTCTTTGATTCTATATAGCGTTGTTCCAGAGTTTCCAGCTCCATGGTATCGCCGGCATGGATGATCATGGCATTGGAATCTTCACGGAGCTGATACAGGCTTTTTGTGGCAAAGATCAGGTCTTTCATGGGAGCTGTTTGGTTTTTATACAAAAAAGTATCCATCTGGTTGATGCGGGCCATGCCAAATATGCCCATGCTGCCGATTACAAGCATAATTAATACCATGCCAAGAAAGGCTGTAAGTAATTTCCTGGTAATACTGTAATCCCTGAATTTCTTCATACTGATATCCTCCTGGTTTCTCATCAGTTTCTTATGTATAATCGCTTCAATTTGGTCTGTCATGTTCCTCAAAACACGAACTGGTGTATACGCATTACAACGTCTGAAGCTCCGTTTGGTATACTATATGAATTAATATTTTGTGAACATCGGTGGATGGCGGTTACAAAACAGGCCGTTTCATCCATTTTTAGGCAAATATCGACATTGTTCATTATATAATACAAGATTATTGTTTGTCAATCTAAAGAAAAAGAGTGTTAATGATAGAATTCAAAATCATTTTAATAGAAAATGAAAAGCTTTTAAGTGAATTTTTTACCGAATCCAGGAAGTACTCCATTATTAATGCGAAAAGTATGAAACAACGGAGCGGATTGGGAATATCCTCTTGACCGGTCCCTATGAAGATCCCTACAGCGTGAGATAGAGAAACTCGTTTTTTGTGTTGTGCAATATATACATGACAAATGTCATATTGTTCATTACAATAGTAATAAATGCATAAAAAATATTGACTTTTCCTTTGGAATTGTTATGATGAGTACAGAGAGAGGGGGTAAAACATGAAATATCAGGAAGGGAAGAAGAAAGTTGTGGTGGCCGGACATATTTCCCTGGACATTACGCCGGTTTTTAAAAACAGCGGCGGCCAGAAGTTTTCTGCACTGCTGCGACCGGGAAAGCTCCTGCGGGTGGGAAAGGCGCAGGTATCCACAGGCGGAGCCGTCTCCAATACGGGTTTGGGGCTCCATGCCCTGGGCGGGGATGTGCTTTTGATGGCAAAGGTTGGAAATGATGATTTCGGCCTGATACTAAAGGAAAAGATCAGACAGAGCGGCTGTGATAGCAGCATTCCGGCAGTGGAAGGGGAATCCACCTCCTATACGGTGGTCATAGCACCCAAGGGATTTGACCGGTTTTTTCTCCATGATCCGGGGTGCAATGATACGTTTTGCTGCGGGGATGTAGATTTTGAGCAGGTGGCTGGGGCAGCCCATTTTCATTTCGGATATCCAACGCTGATGCGCAGATTTTATCAGAATGAGGGAGAGGAGCTGGTTGAGCTTTTTCGTCGGGTCAAGGAGCTTTCCCTTACCACATCCCTGGATTTGACGGCAGTGGATCCTGATTCTGAGGCGGCCGGCTGTGACTGGGAAAAGATCCTGGCATCTGTGCTTCCTTATGTGGATTTCTTTGTTCCAAGCATTGAGGAACTGGGGTACATGCTTGATAAGGAACTGTATGACAAATGGCAGGAAAAGGCAGGAGGAGAGGACATCACATCCATACTTTCCTTAAACGAGGATGTGGAGGTCCTTGCGGACCGGGCCTTAAAGCTGGGAGCCAAAACCGTATTGTTAAAATGCGGGGCAGCCGGAATGTATTTAAAGACTTCTGCCGGGCATTTTATGGAGGGCTGGAGCGGCATTGCCTGTTTTCAGAACAGCTTTGTGCCTGATAAGATCCTGTCGGCAACAGGAGCAGGGGATACCAGCATTGCCGCTTTTATAAAGGCCATGCTGGAGGGATTAAGGCCGGAGGAATGCCTGGAGCTTGCGGTGGCAACCGGGGCTTCCTGCGTGACGGCGTATGATGCCGTCAGCGGACTTCTGCCTTTTGAGACACTTAAAGAAAAGATACAAAAGGGATGGGAACAACAAAAAATTATTCATCCATAACAAAAAAATAAAAATCAGGAGGAAAAAGATATGCTGATCACAATGAAGGCTATTTTAGAACTGGCGGATGCAAAAAACATAGCAATAGGGGCATTTAACATCACTTCCCTGGAAGGGATCCAGGCAGTGCTTGAGGTTTCTGAAGAACTGAACCAGCCTGTAATCTTACAGTTTGCCCCTGTACACGAGACCATCATCCCCATGTCAGTCATCGGTCCTATTATGGTCATGATGGCGGAACGGGCCACGGTGCCGGTAGCGGTGCATTTAGATCACGGGGATGATTTAAACCTGTTAAAAAAGGCCCTGGATATGGGATTTACTTCGGTCATGTACGACGGCTCCGCCCTGTCCTTTGAGGAGAATGCGGCTAATACAAGAATTGCCGTTGAAATAGCGGACGCATATGGGGCTTCTGTAGAAGCAGAGATCGGCGCCATGGGAAGGCAGGAGTTCTCAAGCATTGGGGAAGGAGAAGAAGGAGAAGCCACGGAAGGCTGTTACACGGACCCGGAGCAGGCAGAACGGTTTGTGGAGGCTACGGGAGTTGATGCCCTGGCATGCTCCTTTGGCACGGTCCATGGACTTTACATTACGGAACCCAAGCTGGACTTTGACCGGATCAGCCAGATACGAAACAGGATCGGGCTTCCCATTGTCATGCACGGAGGCTCCGGTGTCAGTGACCAGGATTTCCGCAGGTGCATTGAAAACGGAGTCCGCAAGATCAATTACTATACTTATTTAGCCAAAGCAGGCGGAATGCATGTTAAGGAAAAGGCCATAGAGGCGGAGGGCTACGTATATTATCATGATGTGACCTTATGGGGGATCGAGGCAATGAAAAAGGATGTGCTTCATACCATAAAGGTATTTTCCAATCTGGAATAATGAAGGGACAGGAGGTCCTAAATGAAACGTTCAGAAATCAACAAGGCATTAAAGGATATGGAAGAGATGGCAAAGACATGCGGCTTTGCCCTTCCCCCTTTCTGCGGCTTTACACCGGAGGAGTGGAAGGAAAAAGGGCATGACTATGATGAGATCCGTGACAACATGCTGGGGTGGGACATTACGGATTTTGGAATGGGCGACTTTGATAAGGTGGGTTTTTCCCTGATCACCCTGCGAAACGGCAATGTGAAAATGGAGAAGTATCCGAAGACCTATGCGGAAAAGCTGCTTTATATTAAGGAGGGTCAGTCCGCGGCCATGCATTTCCACTGGAATAAAATGGAGGACATTATAAACCGGGGAGGCGGAAATGTGCTGATCCGTGTCTACCAGTCCACCCCTGATGGGGAATTTGCCCATGAGGATGTGAACATTCACAGCGATGGAAGGGAATACAAGGTAGCAGCAGGAACCCAGATTAAGCTGTGTCCCGGAGAAAGTATTACCATATATCCCTATCTGTACCACGATTTTGAACTGGAGCCGGGAACCGGTCCTGTCCTGTTGGGAGAGGTGTCCATGTGCAACGACGACAACGGGGATAACCGGTTTTACTTACCTGCCGGGCGTTTTCCAAAGATAGAAGAGGATGAGCCTCCCTACCGGCTTCTTTGCAACGAATATCCGGCAGTATAAAGATGTTACAATTGTCACATAAAACTTGTTACATTGTGCACATGTTTTAAAAATTAAGTCATGATATGATGAAAAAGTAGCAATTAAAACAAATAAAAAGTGTACAAGGAGGACGTAACATGAAAAAAAGCACAAAAAAATTAGCTGCAATGCTGGTTTGTGCAGCACTTGCGGGACTTTCACTGGCAGGCTGCAGCAATGGGGAACCGGAGACAAAAGTGCCTGAGACAACGGCAGCCGCAACTACGGCAGCAGAGACAACAACCGCCGCTGCCGCTGCGGAGACGAAGGCACCAGTTAAATCCGATTCCGGTGCAAACATGGCTGATGCCAATGTAAAGAAGAAGGACCCAAGCAAGCATTACAAATTCGGATATACCTGTATGGATGGCACAAACCCGTTCTTCGTTACCATTGAGAAGACCATGCGGGAAATGGTTGAGGCCCAGGGTGATGAGCTTATTTCTGTGGATCCGGCCAATGATGTAACTCTTCAGATTACCCAGGTGGAAGATTTAATTTCCCAGAATATTGATGCCATGTTCATGAACCCGGCTGAGGCAGAAGGTATTCTTCCGGCCCTGGATCAGTTAAAGGATGCAAATGTTCCCATCGTAGGCTTTGACACGGAAGTGGCTGACTTATCCTATCTGGTTTCCTACACAGGTTCCGATAACTATAATGCCGGTTTCGTATGCGGCGAGGACTTAGTTAAGAAATGTCCGGACGGCGGAGATATCATTGTTCTGGATTCCCCTACCATGAATTCCGTGACGGACAGAACCAACGGCTTCTTAGATGCGATCAAGGGACATAACTTTAACATCGTTGCCCAGCAGGATGCAAAGGGCAACTTACAGGTTGCCATGGGCATTGCAGAAGACCTTCTTCAGGCACACGGCGATGTAGTTGCTATTTTCGGCGGCAACGACCCCACCGCACTTGGAGCACTGGCAGCAGCCAATGCGGCAGGCATTAAGGACTGCAAGATCTACGGCGTAGACGGATCTCCTGATATTAAGGCAGAGATGGCTTCCGGCGATTCCCTCATTGAAGGAAGCGGCGCACAGTCACCGGTTAAGATCGCACAGTCTGCAGTAAATATAATGTATTCTTATTTAAATGGCGATACAGTAGATGACCGTTATCCGGTAGAAACCTTCCTGATCACATCTGAGAATGTTAAAGACTACGGAACAGACGGCTGGCAGTAAGAATAAAGAAAGTGCTGTGGGAGGGCGTCTCAAAACAGGAGAAACATTGCTTTTGGGACGCCCTCCGGGCGCTTTTTAACGGGAAAACCCAGAAGGCAAAGCAAAAGTGAGAACAGGCAGGTGAGTTTATGAGCGAAAAGATTCTGCTTCAGATGAAAAATATTCATAAATCCTTCCCGGGAGTCAAAGCGCTTCAGGGAGTGGATTTAGAACTCCGTACCGGTGAGGTCCATGCGCTTCTTGGGGAGAACGGAGCCGGCAAGTCAACGTTGATAAAGGTTTTGGGCGGCATTTATATTGCGGACGAGGGGGAGATTTTCATTGATGGCCAGAAGGTGGTCATTGATGGAGTAAATGCTTCCCATGCAAGCGGCATTTCCATTATCCATCAGGAGCTGGTGCTGGTCCCTCATATGACTGTGGCGGAAAATATCTTTCTGGGGCGGGAGCCTGGAAAGGGCGGCTGGGTCAACCATGATATTATGGAAAAGGAAGCCCAGAAATTACTTGATGCCTATCAAATGAACATTTCTGCAGAGGCATTAGTGAAGAATCTGACAATCGCCCAGCAGCAGATGGTGGAGATTGTAAAGGCCATTTCCTATCATTCCAGGATCCTGGTCATGGATGAGCCTACTTCCTCTATTTCGGATAAAGAAGTGGAATTCTTATTCCGGACCATGCGGACGCTGACAGAGAAGGGCGTGGGGATCATTTACATTTCCCACAAAATGGATGAACTGGAGCAGATTTGTGACAGGGTAACGGTATTGAGAGATGGAGCGTTCGTAGGAACGGAAGTGGTTCAGGATACCACCAGGGATAAGCTGATCGCCATGATGGTCGGCCGGGAACTGACCAAATATTACACCCGTGATTACTTACAACCGGGGGAAGTGGTATTAAAATGTGAAAACATTGCAGACGGAAAGATGGTAAAAGGAACCAGCTTTGAACTGCGTAAAGGAGAAATCATAGGATTTGCAGGACTTGTGGGAGCAGGACGAAGTGAAGCCATGAAATGCATTTTCGGTCTTACCCCCGGCTTTACCGGAGAGATTTATGTGGAAGGCAGGGAAGTGAAGATCAAATCCCCTGTTGATGCCATGAAGTACGGAATCGCCCTGGTGCCTGAGGACAGGAAGCAGGAGGGAATTTACAAGGTACAGACGGTCCGCTTTAACTCTACCATTGAAGTGCTGAAATCCTTTATAAAAGGAATCTGGGTGGATTCGGGAAAAGAAGAAAACATTACCCAGGAATATATTGATATGATGGATACCAAGACGCCCTCCCAGGAGCAGTTGATCGGAAACTTATCCGGCGGGAACCAGCAGAAGGTCATGATCGGCAGATGGCTTGCCACCTCGCCAAAGATCCTGATCCTTGACGAGCCTACCAGGGGCGTGGATGTGGGGGCAAAATCAGAGATTTACGGAATCATGAATGATCTGGTAAAGGACGGGATGTCCATCATCATGATTTCCTCCGAGCTGCCGGAGATACTCAATATGAGCGACCGCGTTTATGTCATGTGCGACGGCAGGATCACAGGCTGTTTCAGCCATGAGGAATGCGTTACCCAGGAACAGATCATGAAGCTGGCTGCAAAGTAGGAAAGAGGGGGAAAATCAAATGACAACAAGACTTCAAAAAAACATAAAACAATACTTGAAAGACAATATCGGCATTATCGGGGCATTGCTGATCCTGTGTATTTTCTTATCCATATTTCCAAAGACCAGCAGCGCCTTCCTTTCCCATAAAAACATGTTCAACGTATTAAGGCAGATTTCATCAAACTTATTCCTGGCATGCGGCATGACTATGGTCATCATCTTGGGAGGCATCGACCTTTCCGTAGGCTCTATCATAGCCTTGTCCGGCTGCGTGGCGGCAGGCTGTGTAGCCCGTTATAATCTTCCCATATTTGCGGCCATCATCATCGGCGTGCTCATCGGCATGGCAGTGGGAATGATGAACGGTGTGGTCATTTCCAAAACGACCATTCCCCCGTTTATCGTGACCCTTGCTACCATGAACGTGGCAAAAGGTCTGGCGTATGTGTATACTGGCGGCTCCCCGGTTCGGGTGGTTACAAAGGCATGGCAGTTTCTCGGCGCCGGTTACATCGGGGGAATTCCCACGCCTGTCATACTTTTGGTGTTTGTCCTGATTATTACGGCAATAATTATGAATAAGACAAAGCTGGGGCGGCACATTTATGCGGTGGGCGGCAACGCCCAGGCGGCGAAATTCTCCGGTATCAGCACGGCCAGGGTAAAGCTTCTGGTTCATACTTATTCCGGCATCATGGCCGGCCTTGCAGGAGTGGTCCTGGCCTCCCGTATGTATTCCGGGCAGCCTACGGCAGGTGACGGTGCGGAAATGGATGCCATTGCAGCAGTCGTGGTAGGCGGCACCTCCATGGCAGGCGGTTCCGGCAAGATCGGCGGAACCATTATCGGCGGCCTTATCATCGGTGTTTTAAACAACGGTCTGAACCTGATGAACGTCAATTCTTTCTGGCAGTATGTGGTGAAAGGCATCGTCATTCTTCTGGCTGTATTCATCGATTATTTAAGAAACAAAAAGAAGGATTAAATTTATGTCCTTGCAAAAAGCGTTTCCTTAACGGAGAGACGCTTTTTGTGGTATACTATCCACGTTACAGTAAATAAACCAAATTGGGAAGTGAAAAGCATGAAGGCAAGGACAGGATTATTTTTTCTGGTCATTGGAATATTGGCCCTTCTGCCCGGCTGCCAGAGGAATGAGAGCAGGACCAGGCAGCACGAGGCCCAACTTTTCGGAGCAACCTATATGACCAGAAACAACCCCTATTTTGACATATTGAACCAGGGAATCGAAGAGGTGGTTGAGGCCAATGGGGATATTCTTCTCACCAGGGACCCTCTTCAGGACCAGGAGAAGCAGAATGAACAGATCATGGAATTGATCGATGAGGGGATCTGCATGCTGTTTTTGAATCCGGTGGACTGGGAGGCTGTTTCTCCTGCCCTTGATGCGTGCAAAAAGGCGGGAGTAGCCGTCATCAATGTGGATACCGTTGTAAAGGACAGGGATTCTGTCATATCCATCATAGAAACGGACAATTACCAGGCAGGCCAGCTTTGCGCCCTGGATATGATGAAGCGGAAGAAATCCGCCAATATTGTAATTCTGGACAACCCCATACAAATGTCCATCACCTACCGTGCCCAGGGATTTACCGATGCCATTGCAGGAAACGGCAACTACCGGGTGGTGTACCGCCATGCGGCCGGCGGGGAAATTGAGGTGTCCTCCAAGGTGATGGAGGAGGTCCTGCGTAAAAACATTGATTTTGATGTGATTCTTGGCGGCAACGATCCCACGGCTTTGGGAGCTCTTGCGGCTTTGCAGCAGGCCAGGAAAGAGGAGGGGATCCTGATTTATGGAATCGACGGTTCCCCTGATTTTAAGGCCATTCTGGATATGGGCTATGTTACCGGGACCAGTGCCCAGAGTCCCAAGTCCATCGGCAGGGTGGCGGCTGAAACGGCATACCGGTATCTGGCAGGGGAGCCGGTGGATCAATACATCAGCCTTCCCAGCACCCTTATTACAAAGGACAATCTTGATAATTACGAAATTGACGGCTGGCAGTAGGTAGAGAGATGGAAGAGAAAAAATTTAACAGCCGGATCGGCCTTCTTCAGGTGGGCATCCTGGCCTTAAACATGATATCGGTCATGGGAATCAGCATTTTTATTTACTGGACAATTGAAAAAATCCGGAGGGCATACGCTGCAAGAGAATTCTTAAACGAGATCCAGGCCATTGTCTGGTATCCTTATGCAAAGATCTGGCTCTGCGCCCTTTTATTGGTGCTGCTTACCTTAAGCATGGTGATCCGGGACCGTTTGTTTCCCAATAACAGCAAGGTCATCCTCACCAGTCTGGTGGCGGATTTCCTCATCTGCTTTGGGATCATCATCCTTTTGAATTTTAATTATAACGGAATCCTGCTCCTGGTATTTTCCAACGTCATTATGTATGTGAAAAACGGAAAGTCCAGGTATATCCTGGCTGCCGTTGCCATCGGAAGCTTCATATTGGCTGATTATGAGCTTTTGTCCATTTCCTACCGCCTGTATTCCATTCAGGATTATATTTCCTATTACAGTGCGTCGGTGCAGCAGTATCTTTTAAGTGTATACAATATTTTAATATCCTTAAATGTAATTGTGTTTGTTGTATATTGTGTCAATATCATCAATGAGCAGCAGGGAAACTTAGATGAGATCCATGGGCTTAATGAAAAGCTTCAGGAGGTCAACGAACAGCTTCAAAAATATTCCCTTATGGCTGAAAAAATGGCTGAGACAAGGGAGAGAAACCGCCTGGCCAGGGAGATCCATGATACCCTGGGCCATACCCTGACCGGGATTGCGGCGGGGATCGATGCCTGTCTTGCCATCATCGGGACGTCGCCGGATCAGACAAAGAAGCAGCTGGAGCTGATCTCCAAGGTAACCAGAGACGGGATAAAGGATATCCGCCGTTCTGTCAGTGAACTAAGGCCCGATGCCCTGGACCGTTTCAGCCTGGAATATGCCATTAATAAAATGGTCACGGATATTAATGCGGTGTCTGAGACAAGGGTATATTTTGACTGCAAGGTCCAGAACTTAAAGTTTGATGAAGATGAGGAAAATGCCATTTACCGGGTTGTCCAGGAAGGGATTACCAATGCTATCCGCCACGGGCACGCCAGGGAGATATGGATCACCATACAAAGAGAAAATCAGGACATCCTGATCCAGATCAAGGACAACGGAATCGGCTGTAAGGAAATAAAGAACGGCTTCGGCACGAAGCACATGAAAGAACGGATCAGGATGTTAAGCGGAGTTGTGACGTTTGACGGAAGCAATGGGTTTATCGTCAACGCAAGGATACCGATTCGGAGGGGGGAGACCTATGATTAAAGTATTGATCGCGGATGATCAGGAGTTGATCCGTCAGAGCCTGCAGATCGTGTTAAACAGCAGACAGGATATCATGGTGACCGATGTGGCCGCAGACGGCCAGGAGGTGATCCGGTGTGTGAGGAAGAATGTGCCGGATGTGATTTTAATGGACGTGCGGATGCCAAAGATGGACGGAGTGCAGTGCACGAAGATCATAAAGGAAAGCTATCCCCAAATCAAGATCATCATACTGACTACCTTTGATGATGATGAATACGTGTATAACGCCTTAAAATACGGGGCAAGCGGATACATGTTAAAGGGTGTTTCCATGGAAGAGCTGGTAGGGGCCATAACCACTGTTTACAACGGCTGGGCCATGATCAATCCGGATATTGCGGCAAAGGTACTGCGTTTCTTTTCCCAGATGGCCCAGGCGGATGATACCATATCAGTCATGGAAAAGAACATGGAGGAATTGACCAGGACAGAATGGAAGATCATCGCCCAGGTGGAGAAGGGGGCCAGCAATAAGGAGATCGCAAAGGCTTTGAACCTTTCTGAGGGAACGGTCCGCAATTACTTAAGCACAATTTTAAACAAGCTGGATTTAAGGGACAGGACTCAGCTTGCCATATGGGCGGTCCAGACCAATGTGAGAAAGCGGGTAGAGACTTAATAAAGGTAAGAGGAAAACGAAAAGAGCAGCAGAAACAAAAAAGTGCAGAGTATAGAAGACAATAACAAATCAAAGGCAAAGGGGAAGCGGGAATGGGGAAGTGGAAAAAGAGCCTTTGCATCAGTGCCGCCATAGCCGCACTGATAACGGGGGCCTTGATTTACCGCAGTCAGAACAGGGAAATAATTCTGGAATTCGGCATGTTTACGGGAAGCAACTGGGATGTGGCCAGTGCCAACAGCTTTAAGATCATAGACAAGGCAGTCAGACGTTTTGAAGAGTCTCATCCAAATGTGAAGATCCATTATTACAGCGGAATCGCAAAGGAGGACTATTCTGAATGGTGCGCCCGAAAGCTTTTGGAGGGGAAGATGCCGGATGTGTTTATGATACTGGATTCGGACTTTGACAAATTCACTTCCCTGGGAGTCATGAAGGATTTAGACGAAATGATGGCAGGAGATGGGGAGTTTCATAAAGAGGACTTTTTTACTACGGCCTTAAATACGGGCCGTCGCAACGGACGCCAGTATGCCCTGCCTTATGAAACTGTTCCGTCTCTCATGTTTGTAAACAAGTCCCTGCTGGCTAAGGAAAGGATCCAGATGCCCAAGGAGGACTGGACCTGGGAGGATATGTATGAAATATGCAGGAAGGTGACAAAGGACACGGACAAGGATGGACTTCTGGATCAGTTTGGCACTTATAATTACAGCTGGCGGGATGCCTTTTACACCAGCGGAGGCAAGCTGTATGACGAGAATCAGGACCAGCTTTCCTTTACAGACAGCCGGGTGCTGGATGCCATCAAATACATTAAGCGGCTCAGCGACTTAAACCAGGGCCAGAGCGTCACTCAGGAAGATTTTAATGAGGGCAGGGTGGCCTTCATGCCTTTGACCTTTGCGGAATACCGCACCTACAAGACCTATCCTTACCGGATCAAGAAATACACCAGATTTCAATGGGACTGCATCACTTTTCCTGCCGGAAAAGAAGGAGAAAACATATCAAAGGTTGAGGCTCTTTTGATGGGGATCAACAGCAAAACAAAGAATGATAAACTGGCATGGGAATTTTTAAAGCAGCTGACTTACACAGAAGAGATGCAAATGGATGTGTACCTGTATTCCCAGGGAGTTCCGGCTTTAAAAAGCGTGGCTTCCTCTAAGGAAGGGGCGAATATCATACAGGAAGATATGGATGAGGGGGAACAGGTAATCAGCAGCACCCTTCTGTATAATGTGATAGAGGATGGCATCATTGAGCCTAAACTTCTGCAGTATCAGCAGGTCATGAATCTGGCCGATGGAGAGGTGTCAAAGATCCTGCAGGAAAATAAGAATGTTGACAGCAGCATGAAAATATTTCAGAGGACGATCAGCAAGTATTTGCAGCAGCAGAAATGAAAGTGTTTTATAAATAAGAGGCCTCTTTCTGTCATTTCATGACATGGGGCCTCCTTTTTCATGCTTATATTTATCATGCACTCTGACAAATACCTAACAATCAGCAGACCAAATTTTCTGTAACAAAGGCATCAAGCATTGCATTATTAACAGTCGCAGGATTAGCCTCCACGGTGGATCTTATTGTTGCAATAACCGTGTAAGTACAACAGCTACAATTGTTGAGATCGCAATCACAAGATAAAAATGTAAATGTGCTGCTGTTTGAACCCGGCGTCAATGAATTATATGTCCATATAGAACTGACTGCAGTCGGGCTCAATTCATTTTTACATTGTCTGAAAACCTGAAAATCAATTTCTATAAAAGAAATGAGAGAGAGAATGTTACTGCTGAATTCCAGATTGACAGACGGATTGCAAAAGCAAGCTAAGTCCAGATCAAGTGATGCAACAATGTAAGTTGTTCCCGCAGTAATGCCGGCCGGTACGATCAGATTATTAGATGAGCTGCATTTTATTAAAAATTTATTACGTTTTTCATATTTTCCCTGACAATCCTCTAATAAACAACATTGTCTCCCATCCATATTTTTACCTCCGTTTTTCTGGGAATATTATAGCTGAATTTATTTATATTACATTATATTAATAAAACCGGCTAAGGTGATTCATAATTGGTGAACTAATCTGAAAAGGCCATTCTTTGACTGTCTGTGTTTTTCTAAGTTTTCATTCACATACATTATAAAAAAATAATACTATACCATAAAGAGAGTGAGTCCTTCATGGTTTCACAAATAAATGGAGGTTATTGATGCTGGATATGCCATGTGATTGTAACAAAACTGAAAATCTTATAGTAACTTATGATGCCTTCTTAAGCTACAGCTCGACGGATACCCTCTCAATTCCAGCAGGTACAAGTGTGGGGACGTCTTTTCGTATTACATCCCTTATTATTGACAGTTCACACGGAAGAAAATCTAAAATCCGATTCAATTTTTCAAGCAACCTGGTTACAGATGCATTTATTGGGACGGTCAACTTCCAGATATTCAAGCAATGTCCTGAACAGATAGTACCTATACCTGTAGGTTCAGTCTGGAGTTACACAAATATATTTATAAGCTCAGAAGCAATTGCATTTTCTTTCAAGGCATGTGATGAAATATATGATGAGTGCTGTGCCTATTATGTTGCTGTAACAATTGCCTCAGCTGTCACGGAAGGCACAATATCTATTAACAATGCCAATTTAAGTGCCTTGGTTTCTGTAGATTATTGTTCAGCTGATAAACAACTGTTCTGCAGCAATGATATAAATCCGTTCGTATGCAAATGCCGTTGGGGAAAGCTGTGCGGCAGGATCTTTTCAAAGTGCAGCTCTCTGTCAAATGTTTCCATAGCTGATGAAACACCGGCGGGAACCACTGTCACACTTGTATCTTTATCAATTAATACCGAAAAGTTCAATCATCCATGTATTGAGCTGGAATTTTCTACTAATACTGTATTTCCTGAATCATTATTAACTGCTTTTATTCAGATATACAAACAATGTGATTGCCAAATGGCCCAAATCCCGATTGGCCCTGTATGGCTGCTGGAACATGCGTTGCCGGAATCCAATTATAACACCTTTACTTTCCATATTCACGATTGTTTAGACAAAAAGGAAGGATGCTGTACTTATTACGCAATTCTGACAGTTCAGTCTGCTATTGGGGAGGCAGCAACGCTGTTTAGAAATTCCACTCTTCGGGCTACCATCATTGACTGCCCTTGTTAGCAAAAATGGATTCAGATACGGTATACAAAAAGAGTGTCTCTAAAGTCGCCAGGTTAATATCTGCCGGCTGTTAAGACACTCTTTCTTTATTAGATTTAATCCTGTTTCTGAGGTATCTGGTTATTGAACAGATGTTTTCTTTAAATTTGTTTTAGCAGCTATTTGTCAACATGTTTTCTTCTCAGTATGCCTATGGAAGACGTTAAGCCTAAAATTGCTGAGAAGCAGAGCAGGACGTAAATTGCTATTTCGCCGGATCCGGCATCCCCGGTTTTTGGAAGGCCAAGAGGAATAAGCTGCCCATCCACGTCTACCATATAGCCCAGCGGCACTTCGCCGTATATGTCATACAGTTCCTGAGGAGTCATTTCTTCTCTGGGTTTTTGCGTGGGTGCTGCCGCAGGCGTTGATGTTGGAGGAGATATGCCTGGTCCGGAGGGAGTTGTCGGAGAGGGCTGCTGTGGTTTGGGTTCACTGCCGCCGCCACCCCCGCCACCGCCGCCGCCAGTGGGTCTTCGGTAAGTGTTGGTAAATGCTGCAACTGACGTCTTAAGCGTGTCAATCGTACCTGCATCTCCTGTTTTGGTCCCAGTGTACCGTTCAGAAGAATAATCGGACTCAGTCACCTGATATCCCGTACCGTCAGGCAGTCCAGTAATGGTGATGCTCTCCCCGTCAGCAAGAGAAATCGTGTCCCCGCTCTTAATTTCATCGGCTGGGAATTCGCCTTTTCCGGTGAATTTGTAAGGAGCCGTATCAATTGTTTTGTCCGGCTTTGTAAAGGTTACTTTAAAATCGAATTTCTTTGTTGTGCTGGCTCCTGTTCCTGCAACGGTCTTACTGATAGTCAGGCTTCCGGGCAAAAGCTTTGTGTTGGTAAAGGTGGCTATATTCTCCGTGACTGCATCAATGGTGCCGGATGCCTGATCAGAGGCAGTGGTATAACCGCTTCCTGAATAATCTTTTTCAGCCACTGTATAGTGAGTATCCTTTAGCAGTCCGGTGATGGTAATGCTCTGCCCATGGGAGAGAGAAATACTGTCACCGCTCTTAATCTGCCTGATCTCATCTGTTCCGGTATAGCTGTAGTTATATGTACTGACATCCGGTGAACCGTTGGGTTTTGTAAAGCTTACAATGAACTCAAACGGGCCGGTTTCATTGCTGTTTCCTGCGACTGTTTTTTTGATGGTCAGGCTTCCAATGTACTTTGTGTTGGTAAAGGTAACTGCCTTTGCTGCATCTGTTTCAATGGTATCGGATGGATTGCCGGAGACAGAAGTGGCATAGCCGTCTTCGGAATAATCCTTTTCAGCTACCGTATAATGAGTATCCTTTGGAAGTCCTGTAATGGTGATGATCTGCCCATGAGAGAGAGAAATTTTATCACCGCTCTTAATTTGTCTGGTTTCACCTGATCCGGCGTAGCTGTAGTGATATGTATTGCCATCCGGTGTACCGTCCGGTTTTGTGAAGGTTACAGTGAACTCAAACGGACCGGTTTCCTTGCTGTTTCCTTTAACGGTTTTTATGATATTCAGACTTCCGGGCTTGAATTTTGTGTTGATAAAGGCAGCTGTCTGATTCTCTCCGGCAACGATAGTACCGGATTCATCTGTACTGAGAGTCTCATATCCATCACCGGAGTAATTTTCTTCCGTCACCTGATAGGTAATATCCTTTGGAAGCCCGGTTATGGTGATGCTCTGCCCATCTGCCAGATAAATCGGATCCCCGCTCTTAATAAATCCGTCTGCGACCCCGCTTCCGGTATAGAAATACTCGTTGTCTGTATCGCTTAAAATCAATTTGAATTCAAATGTTCTGGTCTTATCGTCTGCATTTCCCACAACCTTTTTCGAAATGGTCAGGCTCCCTGAATCAACAGCAGAGCCGTCCAGGTAGTTCTTTACCGTAAGTTTATTGGAGCTTTCCCCGGTTTTACCGCTGATGGAGGTGTTAATCTTGTTATCTGTTCCCTTAGAGACAACTACAATATAAGCGTTGGTGTCAGGTGCATAGCCGGCAGGCGCTGATGTCTCTTTTAAAGTATAAGTTCCAACAGGGATTGCGCGCATCTTAAGCGTGCCGTCAGCAATTGTGGTACCCTTACGGATTACTGTTACCCCATCCTGTGCATAAAGGGTGAACTGTGCCCCCTGGAGATGAGTGGCAGGACTGGAGCCATCCACTTTAGTGATGGTTAAATTGCCTCCCCGTTCCAGCGTCGCCCATCCGCTCTGATAGGTAACGGGATGGATCTGGCCTGTGTTTGCCCCGCCGGCTTCACTGCCTGTCAGCTTGACCGTATTCTTGACCTGTCCATTTGATTCAAGGGTAATATCGGTTATGTAGGTCAGGCGGTAAGCTTGTTTTACATCGGGAACCGTAAAGGTCAGCGTACGGATCGCAGCATCATAGGTGACACAGGTTGAAGGGTTCACCGTATCGCCGGCTGCGGTCAATTTTCCGTCTGAACCCATAACCATCTTGGTAATCGTAATATTGTCCCATACGGGCTTGCCTGCAGAATCAACAGGAAGTTCCATTCCTTCTGACATGGTGTCCTCAATTTTTACATTTGTAAGACTTAAGTCAAAGGGATTGTAATCTACGGTCCAGGTCAGTCTTGCCTCCTCTTCGCTGAACTTGAATGTTTTGTCCAGTACTCTGGTAATGATCTTTACATCCTGGGTGGCGGTTACAGAATGTGTCCATTTTTCGGCACTAAGCGTAACCGTATTGAGGTCTGTCTTATGTGAATCATTTGACTGCAAATACTCTTCGTAGGCCTTGTCGGTCAACTGGGCCTTTACAAGGATGACATAGGGCCGGTCCAGTGTGGTGAAGACAAAGGACGCTTTTGCACCATCGGTTTCATTGGAATCTGTAAAGGACGGAATGATTCCGATCGTACCGGTTACATCATTATCTGCATTCACCGTACCTCCTGTTGTCGTTCCTTCGAAAATCTTGTAAAAGGTCTTGTCAAATACCCATCCTTTTGGCAGAGTATCTGTAATTGTAACGGCACCGCTGTTAATTCCTGCGGCATCAGTGAAATTCAGGCTGTCGGCGTTGACGCTGAGACGGAAAATTGCCGTTTTGGTTTCATGGTCAAATCCGGAATCAGCATCGCCGATGTTTCCTCCATTGACGCCGGCAGCATCGTTTACTTCCGTATCCCGCTTTAGAATATCTTTCTTGAGAATCTTGTTTGTGATATCTACATCTTTATAATTGGAGTTTAAATAAGTGGTATCACGGAACAGGGAAGCGGTATTCCGAACACTTTTTGTTTCATTTCCGGCAAAGATCGCCGGGTTTACCACTTGGGAATTGAAGGTGTAACTGTTTTTCCCGTTCTTATCTACCGAGACCTCCAGTAAGTCGGCAATGGGGGCATCGTTGCTGTCCTTAATTGTATAGACTTTAGTCAGACTGGGAGTTCCTGTGGTATTCGCAAAGCTTCCTGTGATATATTTCTGGTTAAAGCTGGGAGTAAAACTGTTGTGATTCATGTCTTCCGGCCAGCCGGTGCTGCCGCTTAGACCAGCATTATCCTTGCCATAAACCAACAAATCGTAGACCTTTAAAGCCTGACTGGGGGAAGCAAGTGTTTGCCCCTTAGGGTCCACCGTTACGGTCCACTGAATCTGGCGGTCCGATCTGCTGCCGACCAGAGTACCATCTTTTGAAATGGGGTTATAACCGACCCCAATGCCCACGTTTCCGGTGCCAATAACCGTGCCGTCAGGTACGCCTGTCCATGTGATGGCAGCCTGATTGTTGTACGTTTTTATGCCTGATACAGAACCGCTTGCATCATCCGGCACTTTGGTTGTAACGAGCAGCCTGATGGGAGTGGTGATGTCACCTACGGTGATCTTTCCTTCTGCATCAGGGGTAAGGGTGACTTTGTTTATCCAGCCGCCCGACCCATCAGAAAAAAACAACTCTACCGAATCGATGGCCTGCCCGTTATCGGCAATATCGGTAATCACAACACCCTTTAGGTCGGCCCCGCGCTGGTTGGCGATGATCTCCCATTCAATGGTACGGTTTGCGGGATTATAAATATCTCCTGTACCATCATTGGTCTTAACATGCTTTTTAGTAATCCATTTCTTTTCAAGCTTGACTGTATCGGAACCTTCCTTCACAGATTGGTCATCTGAATTTAAGAGTTTGGCGTTATTCGTGATGGAGGGCTCGCTGTTGGAGAAAAATTTACTCTCCGGGATTTCTGTCTTAAATTTTACAGTCTGCGGCGATATAGAGCCGCTGGGGAAGAGGTATGTAAGCGGGGATAGGGCAGTGGGTGTGACAGAACTGGTGCCTACGATCAATGAATTGGCCTTATACGTCCCTACAGCAGCCAGGTTATCACTGAACTTATAGCCCTCTAAGTCAACGGAGCTACCGCCCTGTGTTGCAGTGATCACGACCTCCCATTCCACCGTGTTATCACTCCAGTTTACAGTGCCTTCCTTACTTACATTATAAATAATCTCGGCGGCCGGAGTGGTAACGATAAAGGTCTTTTCCAGAATTTTAATGACCTTTTTTCCGTTTTCGGTTTCCGCATTGCTTTCATCGTATTTCAATGTTGCGTTGAAACCGGCCGCTATGTTGATTGCAGGGTCTTCTTCATCGTCAACACTGTCATCCCAGTCAAATAGGATCTGGGCGGTCATCATGCCTTCCCCATTGGCTGACAGCGTTGCATGACCGATGACAGTCCCATCATCTGTCTTCAGCACTGCTGTGGACGGAGCTAATGTAAAGCCTTTGCCCAGTTCAACGGTGGCAGTATCGCCTTTGCTGACATATACCGGCGGTTCAGGAGTATCATATTTTACCGGTACCTTTATTTTAAACTTAATATCCAGGGTATCCGTGTTTATGATGGTGTCACCGTCATTAAGCGGAGAACCGTTTTTCTTTACTTCAATTTCCGGTTCCAGTATTGCTGAGTCGATCAGCTTTTGAGGCCCTGCATTCAACAGCAAAGGCATTGCACCGGAAGGTGTTGCCTTTGGAGAACCTGATGAGCCTTTGCTTAAACCATGATCCGCATCAGAAGGTGTTCCTTTTGTGGGATCGGTTTTCTCATTGCCGGTGGCCGCAGGATCTTTGTCCGCATTGGAAGGTGTTCCTGTGTCCGCACTGACTGCGTTTTCATCTGATATTCCAAGCCCTTCGGCCCATACCGTATTGAGCGGCGAAAACACATTCAACACGATCATCAGGATCAACAGCCAGCTGATCAGCCGCCTTTGTTTCCCTTTTTTCAATTCTCATTCCTCCTTTTGTTAATGCCCTTCATTCGATTTCAAGCGTGTGCCTGAGTGAGAATCGCGGCTTTATATTTAAAGTGATTCCTCTGCCGCCGGCCCTGCTTGCCTTGGCGAAAGGAATCCTGTTAAAATTATATAAGGTCCTGTTTATTGGTGCTTGAAAATGCAGAAAAAAAGTTACACCGAAATAGACAAAAAGAAAAAATCGTGTTACAATATTTTCCAAAATAAGAAAAAGTGGGGATCAGGAAATGAAAACCGGTAAATTGCTGGAGGATTTGATCGAAATTGCGGATATTCCGAAAACAGATTTTGCAATCAGCATGAACATGACTCCAAGTGGATTAAGCAAGATTCTGAAAGGGGGAAGGCTGCCTTTTCTGAAGGAAAAGAGGGCATTTTGCCGGCAGGCCGCCGCATATTTTGCAGAAGTTCTGTATGGACATGGCTGTTATTTAAAATTTATGCATATTTTTCCGGTCATATATGATTTCAGTTCCAGATACGAACTGGAAATGTTTCTGTCTTATGCCATTGAGTATGCCTTTGATAAAGATTTTGACGAGGAGAACAATGGAAATATGAGTTATCCCGACAGGGAAGCAAGCTTTCTGGGGAAAAAGACCATCCTGAACATGTTCTGTGTGCTTATTTCCGATCACATCATGGGCAGTCATGACCTTCCCCTGGAGTTTTACAGCACCCTCCCCCTTTTTGACCGGTATTATTCTGACATTTTCCAAAGAGTAAAAATAGCAAATCCTCGAAAAGGGGAAAGGGCCGTCTTTAACCACTTTTTTGATATGACCTCCTTAGAAACGTCCTCCGGCGATTATAATACCGGTCTTCTGTCCTCCATTGTCAGGGCCCAGGAGTATGTGGATTTGAATCTATGGAAAACCACAAAAGAAATGAACTGCCTCTTTTTACTTTTAAAGGGTCAATTTCTCCTTCTTTTCAGCCTGCAGCTGGATGGGATGCCTCTTATGTCCTTTGTCACCCATAAAGGCTATTTGAGTGTATTCTTCAATTCGCTTATGAGAAATGATGCCAGGAAAATAAGCTACAGCGGAAGAGAGGCAGCAGCGGCGTTGGAAGCAGACCCTTCCATCCCCTCAAGGGTGATGGACAGGCATATGGAGGCCGTATATAATTTCATATCTATAGGCTATTTAGTGGGAGAAAAGGATTTGGGGCCGGCAGGAGGCAGGGAGGTGGCCAAAAGAGCTGTTCTGGAACTTTTTCACAGGATCCTGGACAAGGATACCATTTTTCTCGTCACCGTGGATGCCATGCTTGGCTTTTGTTCTACAGGAAAAGCCATTGTGCCCCTTTTTGGCGCTGTGGATTTTCTGCCTGAGGAACGCATCCCATACCTGCGGAGGTTTAACTCCTTTATCAACGATAAAAGCTCTGACAAAGTCAGGATCGTAAACAGCGAACAGCCGAAAGCAGCAGTGTTCTGTTTAAAAGGGCTGAATCTGATTTATATGATTGATCATGATTATAAGGAGGAAAAAGTCCACTGCTTTGAGACGGATCTGTTCCATGAAATTTTAAGCAGGGAAACATCAGATAACACCATGAAGCTGCTGGACTTCAGCCCTGATCTTTGGGAGACTTACCTTGATGAAATGTCCAGGAACCTTAGCAGACCGGTTTTGCAGAAACAGCTGAGCTGATTAAAGTTTCATGCTTATTTCATGGGGACAATGAAAAACCAGGAATGTTTTGATTTGAGAAAAAGAACTGATAAGAAGCTGTAAAATTTTGGAGGATATACAATAATAATAAGGTGTGAGAAGGAAGTGCTGCACAATGACAGGAAGCCATCATGACTTCCTGTCAGGAGCAGCACTTCAGTTCTTTTTAAACTTACACCGTATATCGGCTTAAAAGGCCCGCATTAAGTTTACCATTTCAATGGCGCTGACGGCACTGTCAAATCCCTTGTTTCCGGCTTTCGTTCCGGCACGTTCAATTGCCTGTTCAATATTTTCTGTTGTAAGGACCCCAAACAAAACCGGAATATCATTAGCAAGTGCTGTCTGTGCAATACCTTTTGATACCTCGCTGCATACATAATCATAATGGCTGGTACTTCCGCGGATGACTGCTCCAAGGCATATTACCGCATCATATTTCTTACTTTTTGCCATTTTGGAAGCTATCAGCGGAATTTCAAAAGCTCCGGGAACCCATGCCACATCAATATTTTCTTCTTGAACATCATGGCGTTTTAATCCATCCAATGCACCGGAAAGCAGCTTGGAGGTTATGAATTCATTAAAGCGGGCAGCAACGATTCCGATCTTAATGTCCTCAGATATAAGTTTTCCTTCAAATACGTTCATGTAAAAATCTCCTTTTTAATAGTTTAAAATATGGCCCATTTTGGATTGCTTTGTTTGTAAATAGAACAGGTCATGAGCTGTCGCGTTCATTTGGATAGGAACCCGTTCCGTGATCTCCATACCAAAGCCGGAAAGCTGATATACTTTGTCAGGGTTGTTTGTTAACAGACGTAAGGTTTTAGCGCCTAAATCTTTCAGTATTTGAGCGCCAATATAATATTCTCTCATATCACCGTCAAAGCCCAATGCGATATTGGCTTCAAGAGTATCCATACCCAGATCCTGCAATTCATAGGCACGCAGCTTGTTAATAAGCCCAATGCCGCGCCCTTCCTGCCGCATGTAGAGCAGGACCCCGCGTCCCTCTTGTGCAATTTGTGCCATTGCTGCCGCAAACTGCTGACCGCAATCACAGCGGAGAGAACCAAACGCATCTCCTGTCAAACACTCTGAATGAACGCGGCATAAAAGATTCTTTCCATCTCCAATATCCCCGTGGACCAATGCGATATGATGTTCTCCATTCAGCTTATTCACATAGCCATACGCTTTGAAATCGCCGTATTTAGTAGGCATTTTTGTTACAGTAACACGTTCTGCCAGCTTGTCGTGATTTTTGCGGTAGCTTTGCAGCGCTTTAATTGTAATAAACTTTAAATTCCATTTTTGTGCCAGTTCGATCAATTCCGGGGTGCGCATCATGGTGCCGTCATCTCCCATGATTTCACAACATAGACCGCACTCTTTTAAATTGGCAAGCCTTAGTAAATCCACCGTTGCCTCTGTGTGACCGTTTCGTTCAAGAACACCGTTTCGTTTTGCAGTCAACGGGAACATATGGCCGGGACGCCGGAAATCTTCCGGCTTTACATCATCCCTGGCGCAGGCACGGGCAGTCCTGCTCCGTTCTTCTGCTGAAATTCCCGTTGTGGTATCAATATGGTCGATAGAAACCGTAAAGGCAGTTTCATGGTTGTCTGTATTGGAATTTACCATTTGGGGAAGATTGAGCTTTTGGCAAAGCTCAATGCTCATGGGCATACAAATCAGCCCTTTCCCGTGTATTGCCATAAAATTCACATTCTCTGTGGTAGCAAACTCAGCCCCACAGATCAAATCTCCTTCATTTTCCCTGTCCTCGTCATCTGTGACTAAAATGATTTTGCCCTGACGTAAGTCGTCAAGTGCTTCTTCAATCGTGTTGAATTGAAACATAATTCCTCCTAATATCCGGCTTCCGTAAGAAAGCCTTTTGACAGTTTCGTTGGTTGCGCCGGTTTACCCAGAAACTTTTCAATATATTTTCCAACACAGTCATTTTCTAAATTGACTGTATCTCCAACCCGCTTTCCAGCTAGTGTGGTATGATTTGCGGTATGTGGGATAACAGATATGCTGAAATCAACGTCAGAGACTTTAGCAACTGTCAGACTAATGCCGTCAACCGCAATGGAACCTTTTTCTACGATGTAACGTAAAATCTCCGGTGTTGCCCGGATGTTATACCAAACTGCATTGTCATCCCTTTTTATCCAGCGAATAACGCCTGTTCCGTCAATATGTCCGGTGACAATATGGCCTCCAAAACGCCCATCAGCCGGCATGGCCCGTTCCAGATTGACCATGGCGCCGGAATGAAGGCTGTTAAGGGAAGAACGCTGGATTGTTTCATGCATGACATCTGCTGTAAATCCGGTGCTTGTATAAGACGTAACCGTTAAGCAAATTCCGTTTACAGCAATGCTGTCACCCAGTTTCATGTCCTTTAACACAGAGGCCGCCCCAATGGTTAAGACCGCAGAATTCGCCCCTTTTTTTATATTGCGGACTGTTCCGGTTTCTTCAATGATCCCTGTAAACACTCTATCACCTCACTTTCCAAAAGAATGTCCCCGCCTAATTTAGTGACTGATGGAGGCAGCAGCTGATAAGCTTCATCTGGTGCTTCAATGCCTGTGCCGCCGATGGGAGATTTGGCATTGATACCTCCAAATAATTTGGGCGCAAGATAAACCTGCATTTTGTTAACAATACCACTGTTCAGTGCAGACCAATTTAACGTTTGACCTCCTTCTAATAAAATGCTGTCCATTCCCTTTTTTCCTAAAGCAATCATCAGCTCCTTTAAATCCACATGACCATCCTTTGACGGCAGGAGAAGAACTTCACATCCTGCCTCTTTGTATGTCTGTATCCTGATGCTGTCTGTGCAGCAGGTTGCAATGACTGTTTTATGCTGTTTTGCGGTTTTCACTACCTTTGCCTGTAACGGCGTTTTTAGTTCTGTGTCACAAATAATGCGGACAGGACTTTTTAAGTCAGGCAACCGGCATGTCAGCAAGGGGTCATCAATGATAATCGTGCCTACCCCTGCCATGATCCCAGAATACCGATGTCTGTCTTTGTGGACACGCTCACGGGCGGTTTCCCCTGTGATCCATTTGGATTTTCCAGAGCGGGTGGCGATTTTTCCATCCATTGTCATGGCGTATTTCATTACAACATAAGGAGTTTTGTTCTGAATGAAATGGAAGAATACTTCATTGAGTTTATTGCACTCCTCGGTCAGCACTCCTTCCACAACCTCAATTCCATGCTGATGCAACATTTCAATTCCTTTTCCGGCCACCAAAGGGTTGGGGTCAGATGAGCCGATTACTACGCGCCGGATTCCGCTTGAAATAATTGCTTCCGTGCATGGCGGTGTTTTTCCAAAATGACAGCACGGTTCCAATGTTACATACAGCGTTGCGCCATTGGGTAAATCTGTGCAGTTTTGAAGGGCATCCCGTTCTGCATGAAGCTTACCGTACTGATGATGATAACCCGTACCAATGATGATATGGTCTTTTACGATAACCGCTCCGACCATTGGATTGGGATTTACCCATCCACAACCCTTTTCTGCAAGCTCCAATGCTTTTTGCATATAATCTTTATCTTTCAATCACGCACCTCCTGAAAAAGTAAAATGCCTTGAACCATAGATCGTTCAAGGCATTTACCAGCGTCAAAATATTTAAATATATCTGAAGGTATGTATCTGAAAATAAAAAGCTCTGAAACGATAAAATCATTTCAGAGCGAATATACGATACACACATTTGTGCGCTTTTATCTTCTTTCATCCAGACTGTACTGTCGGCTTCGGAATCACACCGAATCATGCCTTACGGCTCGTGGGCTTTACCACCGGTAGGGATTTGCACCCTGCCCTGAAGATACTATTTAATTTTCATTTTGCCATTATACAGCAAAGTTAGGGTGTTGTCAATAGAAAAGAAAACAGTACACCCTATAATTCTATTGCATATGAAAATGGATAATGTTATAATTGAACTACAAACGAAAATTCAACCGAATCAGGCGGCCAAGCGGAGGGGCTGACCCTTGGTCATTGGGAATATCCGCTTGGCTGGAACAGAACGGAGGAGATCTTATGACAGATCGGCAGACGAAGATTTTGCAGATTGTGAATGAACAAAAAAGAGTGGAAGTGACCAGTTTGTCGGAGCTGCTGGATGTGTCCCAGGTAACCATCCGTAAGGATCTGGATGTGCTGGAGGAGAGAGGGCTTCTGACCAGGGAACACGGGTATGCGGCAGTCCGGAATACGGATGACATCACCAACCGTCTGTCAGTGCGGTATGATACCAAGCTTAAGATCGCCAAGGCTGCGGCAAAGATCGTAGCCAACGGTGAAACCGTTATGATAGAATCCGGTTCCAGCTGTGCCTTGCTGGCAGAGCAGCTGGCAAATGAGAAAAAGGATGTTACCATCATTACAAACTCCGCATTTATTGCCAACCATATCCGGGAGTCTGCCATAGGAAAGATCATTCTGTTGGGCGGAGACTATCAGACGGAATCTCAGGTCATGGTAGGCCCTATGGTGAGAAAATGCGCCAGAGAGTTTTTTGTAGATAAGCTGTTTATGGGAACCGACGGGTTTATTCCACAGGCGGGATTTACCTGCGGGGACATGATGCGGGCAGAGTCCATGAAGAACATGGCGGAGTCGGCCAAGCATTCCATCATCCTCACGGATTCCAGCAAATTTGAGCAGCAGGGTGTCGTTTTGCAGTCCCGGTTTGAGAATATCAATATGGTATATACGGACAATGGGATTCCGGACAGTGCAAAAGAGATTATGGAACGGTATCAGATTGCCGTGGAAGTGATAGAGGTGTAGCAGAGCTGCTGCACGCAAACAGGAAGGGTTATGAGATCCCTGCACCTGCCTTTAGGGCAGATGCAGGTTTTTTTTTACCGTTTCACACAGCCCGCTGTGAAGGCATTTCTCACGGTTCCAGAGGATCTGGGTATGGGGCGCCTGAGTTCCGGATTGGAACACCATTTGCACCACAAGGGGCAGCCCTTAAAAAAGACCACCATCCGGATTCCCGGTCCGTCGTGTATGCTGAATTTTTGAATATGGTTGCTTTCATTTGAAACTGCTCCTCATCCTGAAAGTTTGAAGCATGAGGGGCATGAGGCCTTGTGAATATCCCTTTGTATCGATACAATATCATGTGAATGAACAAAAGCAAATGAATTTTAAATAAAAATGTAATTATTTCGAATGAAGTGGAAGTATTGACATATGCAAAACAGAGGGGTATACTGAAGTTACAAAACAATGGTATATAAGATCTAATAATAGAGGATAAAAGGGGGGAGTTTTTTAGAACAGGCATGCAGGGGCTTACCGGTTCAGTATAAAAGACAATCATAAGTTAGAGAGGATAACGATTATGGAATTTTTATTTGACTCTGCGAATCTGGAAGACATTAAAAAATACAGCAAGATTTTTCCCATTACAGGTGTTACCAGCAATCCTTCTATCATTAAGAAAGAAGGCAAGATCGAATTTTTCAGACATTTTTGTGATATCCGCAAGGTGATCGGAATGGAACGCTCTTTACATATCCAGGTGACCGGAAGGGATGGGGATACCATGATCCGGGAAGGAAGAACTATTTTGGACAAGGTGGATAAGAACGTATTTATTAAAATTCCAACCACAGAGGAAGGCTTAAAAGCAATGCGGGTCTTAAAAACTGAGGGGGCAGGCATCACGGCAACTGCGATTTATTCCAAGATACAGGGGTATCTGGCCATGGAGGCGGGAGCTGATTTTATTGCTCCATACTTTAACCGAATGGAAAACCTGGATATCGACGCAGCTGATACCATCGCCTGCTTTGCGGACCAGATCGCAGCTGGAGGTTATAAGACAAAGATCCTGGCGGCAAGCTTTAAGAACATTGCCCAGGTAAATGCCGCCTTTGCCGCGGGGGCCCAGACAGCCACCCTGCAGCCGGAGCTTCTCCATGAAGCCTTTGGCATGGCTTCTATAAGCAAGGCTATTGATGATTTTGGAAAAGACTGGGAATCTGTATTTGGTGGCGTGGATATTACAAAACTTTAGTAAAGGGAAATCGGACTTCCCACCACATTTAAGGAATTGGGTATTGATCAGGTTAAAGATGAAAGACTGGTGGAAGCAGCAAAGGCTGCAGAAAAGCTTGAAAGTGAGCAGGCATAGGGCCAAAAGGGACTCCGGAATTGAGCAGCAGGGAAGAACCCCTGCTGCTTTTCTTCACAAATTATCCGGTCCTCTGCAGAAACCAGGCAGGATTTATGGATGAATGTCTATGGACTGGAAGCAATGCCGGAATCCAGCAAGATTTTTTATGATCTTGGGATCATACCTCATTAAAATGGGCGTTTTATCCGGTAAAAATTCGTATGGAAAATGATGTAAAATGTGTTACAATGGCAGAAGCAGCAAAAGAAAGCTTTCGCTGAGAATGTTTCACCATAGGAGAGGGTACACATGAAAGAAAAAAAGTCAATGATTAATGTTGTGATCGATGGGATTTCCGGTATTTTTCTGCCCATTATCAATTTGTTAAGCGCGGCAGGAATTTTAAAAGGCATACTGGCCATCCTTACCGCGGCAAATATTGTGTCAGGAACCAGTGAGACTTATCTGGTGTTAAATGCCATGGCGGACAGCCTGTTTTATTTTTTGCCTATGGTACTGGCATTTACTGCAGCAAAAAAATTTGGTACTGACCCATTTACGGCAGTGGTCATTGGAGGAGTGCTTTTATATCCTACCTTAACAACCGCATTTGAAGCGGGCACGAACATATATTTTGCAGGAATTCCCATGAAGGCTGTTATCTATCATTCCGGAGTAATCCCCACCCTCCTTGCGGTAGGGCTTTTAGTATATGTGGAACGGGTGGTATATAAAATACTGCCGGAACTGATAAAAAGCTTTTTTGCTCCCCTGATCTGCATTGTGGTAGTCGGTCTGGTCACCTTATTTGTATTCGGACCCATAGGAAATGTAATAGGAGACGGCCTGGCTGCGGCTTATGAATCGGTATACCAGGTCAGCCCAATGATTGCCGGGGCCATACTGGGAGCGGTGATCCAGCCAATGGTCATTTTTGGTTTTCACTGGAGCTTTGTGCTGGTTGCAATGAACAATATTTCTGTGAAAGGCTCTGATACCATACTGGCCTTAATAGGGCCTGCAGTTTTTGCCCAGGCAGGTGCGGCACTTGCGGTGTGTTTGAGAAGCAGGGATAAAAAGTTCCGGTCCCTTTGTCTGTCCGCTGTTGTGTCTGCCTTTTTTGGAGTTACGGAACCGGCCATGTTCGGCGTGAACCTGCCGCGCAAAAAGCCTATGATCGCGGTATGTATCGGCGGCGGGGCAGGAGGGGCTGTAGCGGGATTTTCAGGTGCCCAGGCCATGACCTTTGCATTTCCAAGTCTGATTACGCTGCCTGTTTTTCTTGGAAAAGGATTTGGGTTGTTTGTTGTAAGCTGTTTTGTAGGGTTTTTAACAGCATTTTTTCTCACGATCTTACAGCCGGAGACAGCTTGCGAGGCAATGGTTTCAGAAGCCTCATAATGAAAGAAAAGTGCTTTAACGCTTCATATCCATATACGAATTCATAAAAAAATCACAAATTTACGATGGAAAATTAAGGTTTGTTTCAGGTTTACGTGGTAGATTAGGAAGAGGACACCAAATTTGAGCTAACATGAAATAAGGAGGAATTAATATGGATATGTTAAGAAGGTCTGCCGCATTTATAACAGCAGCCGTTTTGTCAGCAGTTCCCATGACGGCGCTGGCGGCAACAGGTACCCAGATTAGCAGTGTTTCCCTTTACATATCATCAGAGATTGAGGCAGGAGAGAGCGGCGGTGATGTTACGGTCACTTCCAGTTCCAGCAAATTCAGTGTCAATGATGTGGTAATTACAAATGAACCGGATGACGAATGGGAGGATGGAGACAAGCCTAAATTAAAGGTCACTTTAGACGCAGAGGATGATTATTATTTTGCCTCAGGCTTTTCCAAAAGCAGCGTAAGCCTCAGCGGCTCAGACGGGACAGTCAGTTCTGTCAGCAGGAGCAGCAGTACCTTGACCGTGTATATAACACTGGATGCTCTGGAGGATGAGGAGGGCGACTATAATCTGGCTGTGAACAACTTAGAATGGGATGAGTCGGATGGAACGGCCTCCTGGGATGAATGTGAGGATGCCAATAAATATGAGGTGCGTCTTTACAGAGGAAGCAGTTTAATAACTTCCACCCTCACGACCACCTATACCAGCTACGATTTTTCAAGCTATATGACACAGAGCGGGTATTATTTCTTTAAGGTACGGGGAGTATATAACTCCTCCAATAAAGGCAGCTGGGAAGATTCTGACACCTGGTATCTTACATCTGAAGAGGCTGAAGAGATCAGTTCCTCAAGCTCAGGCAGCGTTTCAGGGCCGGGAAGCACCGAGGGAACCGGCGCATGGCTGAAGGTCAGCACAGGCTGGTGGTATTGCAATGCGGACAGAAGCTATACTGTCAGCAACTGGCAGTATATTGATGATTACTGGTATTATTTTAACGAGACCGGGTATATGGTCACAGGCTGGGTCAAATGGAATTCCAAATGGTATTATTGCGGAGAAAGCGGAGCAATGCTTACGGGCACCACAACGCCGGATGGATATGATGTAGGAAGCGACGGTGCCTGGGTCCAATCATAGAATAAATAAAATATTGGAAAAACCAAGAAGGACAGGCGGTTCCTATGCCTGTCCTTCTGACTGTTTTTTCCACAGTGCCTCAGTGGAGCCTCATCATTTCATTGGTCCACACTGCCGCCAGGTTTACTGCTCCCCGAAATCCCACAAGCGGAGGTTCATAAGCATGGCGCCAGACGTGGTCAGGCGTTGCGATTTGCAGGCTCTGGTCTCTGTTTGCCATACGAAGCAGTTCCCCGCTGCCCATAAGAAAGCCCTTTGGATCGTTTTTAATGCGTTCCTTGGCATCGTCATCCAGATAAGCCATATCCCCATCTGCCATTTCTGGACAATCGCAGTAACAATCGGCCTGTGTAAAACCAAAACACTCTTTTCCGTATTCTGCAATTCCGGGAACTGCATCGGCATGTCCGGCAAGGATCAGCCTGTTTTCCTCCTTGTGGACGCGGAGAAAACGGGACAGCACAGACTGCATTGGAGCGATTTGTTCCAGTGCATGTTCTTTTTCCTGGATAATAAACGCCTTATCAGCCTGCCTGCCGCACAGGGCCGCTGCATGTTCCAGCCAGTCAAGAGTTCCTTGTATTCCGTAAGGGCGTGCCGTCAGATAAGGCGTACCAAAACGTTCTTTAAGATATTTTGCTGCGGCTTCTCCTTCCCGCCGGAGAACGATGTTCAAATGAGCTGCTCCCAGTGTTTCCAGCTGGGAGATGCTTGTGCCTGAGGTCATGGTACTCAAATGTTTCATTCCCAGGGCACCTGACACCAGCCGTGCTGCTTCTGCTGCATCGGCGTGAAAACGGAACATGTCTGCGCAGGAACCGATGATGTGAAAGGAAGGCTGTTCTGTCTTTGGCATTTCCTTTGGAAATGTTCTGCATAGCTCCAAAAGAGTCAGCTCCACCCCCTTGTGGCCGCTCATATCAAATCCCCCTGCAGTCAGCGGAATCAGACGTGTGTCAGGAAATTGGGGGGACAGCTCCTGGGCAATGGCTTTTAAATCTGTTCCGATCACCTCGGGCACGGAGGAGGGCAGCAGGAAGATGGTCTTTATGTCCTGGGTTTCTGACAGCCATTCCACCGCACCTGATAAGCGGCCGGTGTCCCCCATAGCAATATCGGTTTCTCCGATGTGGGTTGAATAGAGCTTTCCGCCAAATGACCCCATCCGGTGAAGAAAGGTTCTCCCGTAGGCCATATGTCCCATGCAGCCAAATTCCAGCACAGCTGACTGGGCGATCCCGGATAAGCACCAAAGTGCGCCCATCCGCCCGGAAAGGGGCGGTGCAGTTTTATGCAGTCCCATTTGCAGATCCCTCCTTTCCTTTCCCGGCGGCTCTTATGATGCGTTCCACCATGGCAGTGGTTCTTTCATATCCCACATGACCGTACAAATCCAGCATAGGAACACTGGGCGGCTGCTTCTGCTGCCTGCCGCCCCAGTCACCGATCACCATGTCAGGGCACAAGGCCTGGATGATCTGCATGTCAGCCTGTTCGTTGAGCATAAGGCAGATGATGGGGTTTACCTCCTGCCCGGTGAGTTTTGCTTTCCACTCTGTGTCAGAGGGATAAAATTCCGCCATGTGTATCATGATGGGAGACATTCCAAGCTCCCATAAGTATGCGGATAAGGGCAGGGGCTGTACAGTTCCTATGTTTGCGCTGATATATTGCAGGTTTTTTAAACTGGCTTTTGCAGTTTTCTCTGCTATTTTCGCTTCCGTCATCTGTCCTGTAAATTGCTGTTGGATCTCTAATCCCAAATGCCATCCGATCTGTGAATAAGTCTCATCAATTTCCCGGACACTGTAAACATCATGAAGGCTGACAAAGGGTGTATCATGTTCTTTTGCCATCCACTGGGCCAGAGGGTTCATAAACGGGGAAAGGACGAGATTCAGCCTTGCGTCCCCGGCAGCAATAAAGTCATCCAGTGAGGAATCCGGCGCCAAAAAGCGCAAGAGAACGCCCCTGTGTTCCAGAAATTCAATCAGATGGGGCATGGGAACGTGTTCTTCCAGTCTGCTGCGGCCAAGTACATTGACGGTGGTTCCCTTGTTGACAGCCTTTTCCATGGTTTTTCCCATTGCCAGAAGGGTTTTCCAATATCCGGGTTCATAGCCGCCGCATTTGAAGTTTCCAAGAGGCAGATGGATGAGTTTTGCATTTACCTCCTGCTGCATCTCATGGCAGATGCTTTCTATGTCCTCTCCGATCAGTTCCGGCACACAGGTGGCAAGGAGCAAAATGAGCCTTGCGCCTGCTTTATCCATCTCCGCGATGGCTTTCATCAGCCCTTTGCGGAATCCAAACACCACTTCCTTGCTGTCCAGGACGTAATTCCAATGGAAAGCCTCATCTCCGTAAGGAGAGGAAAGGGGCACGCTGCGGCTGTAGTACCCGCATTCAGAGGTGCCGATAATCAGCGTGGACACGCCTCTTATTTTTACGGCCAGGGACAATGCCGTGTGCATGGGGCAGTGTACGCCGGGAAAGGCGGCGGGTGTGAGCTGCCGGACAGCCGTCATGCTCCTGACAGCTGAAAGGCATTTTAAATGTTTGATGTCGTTCATGACTGTCCTCCTTCCAGCAGAAGACGGGCCAGCTTCCTGTAATTCTCCGCCATAAGGCTTTCCGGGAAGGCTTCAACCACTGTTTTTCCCTGATCTTCTGCAAGCTGCACATAAGGGTCCCGGGGGATGTGAAAAAGGATGGAGGCGTCTATTTCATCAGCGGCCTTCTGCACAAGCTCTTCCTCGCCCTCAAAGTTTTTTGCGTTGAAAATCAAGCCGCGCAGGCCGGCATAGCCTCTGGGGGCAAAGCTCTTGACCGCATGCGCGATATTGGCGGCAGCGTAAAGGCTCATCATTTCTCCTGAGGTAACAATGCACACCTCATCTGCATAGCCGCCCCGGATGGGCATGGCAAATCCTCCGCACACAACATCACCCAATACGTCGTACAGCACCACATCAGGGGAAAACACGCCATAGGCATCCAGCTCTTCCAGCTTTTCAAATGCTGTGATAATACCCCGGCCGGCGCAGCCCACCCCGGGAACCGGCCCGCCGGATTCCACACATAAAACTCCGGTACCGCTTTTAAACACAATATCGTCAAGCTCTGCATCCCCCTTGTCCCGCAAGGTGTCCAGCACGGTGGGGATGTTTTTCCCGCCCGTTAAATTCCGGGTGGAATCGGCCTTGGGATCACAGCCGATCTGCAGTACGGTAAGTCCCATTTTTGCCATGGCGGCAGAGATGTTGGAAACCGTAGTGGACTTTCCGATCCCGCCTTTGCCATAAATTGCAATTCGTTTCATAATATTAACTCCCTTGTCAAATTAAATGGTATGAGATGCAGGCAGGCCTGCCGGTACGGGGATCGGAGGCTGTTTTTGCAACAATGCTTCCGTCCCGGACCGCAATGAGAAAGCTTCGTGACGACCGGTTATCATTTGATTGTATTCACCAGCTTTTCGGCAGTCAGGCCCATGGCCAGGGGGCCAAAGGTGTTAAGGGAATCATCAAAATAAACCACATTGCCGTTTTTCACGGCATCCATGTTCAGCCAGACTGATGAAGCTTCCAGTTTTCCCGTGCGCTTCCAAGGTCCATGATTTCTGCAGTTTCATCATAGGGGATCAGTGTTTCATATGTTTCCAGCGCCTGCTGGGCTGTTCCAACGGAAGCGCCTGCCGAAGCGGTGACCGGGGTGCCGAGAGCAAAGAAATATTCTAAGTAGTTGGAGTGGAGAATGGCAATGCGCCGGGGTTCTAAAGCCAGGGTGATTTCATGACCGCCGGCATCGGTGATGGTGCGGGGCCAAGAGGTTTCCTGTGAAATGCCGGGAGCCTGGGATACGGAAGAATTCGGCGCGCCGGTGCTTTCAGACTGCCCCGGTGCGGAAGATTTTTGCGGCTGTGATCCGTTTGAACAAGCAGATAAAAGCCCGGCAGATAAAATGAGTGCCAGTAAAAGAGAACTATGTTTTTTCAATGTAACACCTCCTGAATTATTGGTTAGACAGAACTAACTTCCGGTTAACTATATCAAAGTCAGGTGCTGGTGTGAATGGCTTTATCCATAATTTATATGGACATATCCTGAATTTTAAATAGAAGCATGAAAAAGCGCCGGTGCACAAACGCCGGCGCTTTCTTTGGGAAAGAGGCTTATTCTTCTCTGAACTTACTTGGAGGAACTCCAAAATGTTTCTTAAATATGCGGCTGAAATACAGGGCATCCGGGTAACCTGTCTGCTCCCCGATTGTACCTATGGGAATGGAAGTTGTAACAAGCAGATCTCTTGCACGGTTTAAGCGGTATGTGCGCAAGTAATCTGCCGGCCCCATACCTGCGTATTTCTGGAAAACGTAAAATAACCGGTTTTCATTGACTCCGCTTTGTCTTGCAAGTGAATTTACGGTTAAGGCGTCCATATAGTGTGTGTGGATATACTCTGACACGGATTCAAAAACCTCCTGGGCCCCGTACCTGGTTTGGTTTCTGACACACAAAAACGTTTCTTCCAGTATGCGGCGGAATAAGGTCTCCCGTTGAAAGGCCGGAAGCCCGCCGGGACGGTCTGAGGCAGTGTACAGCTGATGAAGCATGTCATATAGCTGCGGACTTTGCCCCACCGTCAGGCTGAAATGTGTATTTGCCATCTTTATTGGAGGTGGTTCATTAAAGGTTTCATAAAGAATGGAAACGAATTCCCAGTCCTCTTCTCCGACGACCCGTTTACGCATAACGGCGTTTGCCGAACCATGCAAAACGACTCCCGGTCTGATTAAATAAGGCGTGTTGTTGAACTGGTATTCGGCGCAGCCGGAAAGAGGGAATATAAACCCAGGATAAGGAGCGGCTTTTTGTATTCCTTTACTTCCGGAAGGTATCTTATAACGGTAAACACCCCGTATTTGAAAAAGCGTGGCCGCAAAATGCTCCACAATCGTATTCAGTTCCATTGCCATGGCTCCCCATCACATTCATTAGTTAGTATAAGTATTTACAGTATAACACAGAAACGTTCATCTGAAAGGTAATCTTTTCCCGCAGTAACCCGATAATGTTCTTTTATAAAGAAGAATTCACAGAAATATCACGGTTTTAAGCACTTTTTTTAAGGTTCCTTTCAGTTGGGGATGTTAGGATATAGCACATAGAAAAGAAAAGGAGGAAGTCAATATGGCACAGGAAGTTTTTAAAAGATATGAAAAGAAATACCTCTTGACTCTTGCCCAATACCAGGGATTGATGCGGGAACTGGCTGAGTATATGACCGCTGACAGCTATGGAATACATACAATATCCAATATTTATTTTGATACCAGAGATTTTGAACTCATCCGCCGGTCGGCTGAAAAGCCAAATTACAAGGAAAAGGTCCGTCTTAGGGCATACGGAAGGGCAGAGGAAGAAAGTACGGTTTATGCGGAATTAAAAAAGAAATACGATGGGATCGTCTACAAGCGCAGGATGGCGCTGACCATGACAGAGGCCAGAAAATATCTTTATTATGGCATATATCCGGAAAAGGACAGCCAGATTCTTAAGGAGATCGATTACGTTATGGGGCTTTATAACTTAAAGCCCATGGCATTTGTAGCCTATGACAGGACTGCGTATTTTGGAAATGAAAACAGCGAGCTGAGAGTCACCTTTGACCGGAATATCCGGTGCAGGAACGGAGAACTGGATCTGATAAAAGGGGATTATGGAACATGTATTTTAAATGAAAACCAGGTTCTTATGGAGGTTAAAATCCCTGGGGCAATGCCTGTATGGATGAGCAGCATTTTTTCCCGGCTTGGTATTTTTCCGGTATCCTTTTCCAAATACGGTATGTACTATAAGCTGATTTTATATAAAAACCAGGATGTGCCTTCAGGTTCTGGCTTTCTTGGTCACAGCGGGACCCTTGGGCTGACTCCGGAAGGAGGGATTTCTTGTGCTTGAAAGTATTTTAACAGAAACAACCAATGGGGGGCTGACAATGGGACATCTGATGATCTGCATGGTGGTATCTCTGGGACTGGGCGTTTTCCTGGCGCTTCTGCACACATTCAGGAATACATACAGTAAAAATTTTATTGTAACACTGGCACTGCTTCCGGCCATTGTGCAGGTGGTAATTATGATTGTTAATGGAAATCTGGGAACAGGAGTAGCTGTGATGGGGGCCTTCAGCCTGGTCCGGTTCCGCTCTGTGCCGGGAAATTCCAGGGAGATAGGCAGTATATTTTTAGCAATGGCAGTGGGGCTTGCAGCAGGAATGGGATATTTGGGAGCGGCCGCCATAATGTCAGCAGTAATAGGAGGTGCCATGATACTCCTGGTATCTCTTCCCCTTGGAAGGAAAGGCTTTACAAAGCGGGAGCTTAAGATCACAATACCGGAAAATCTTGATTATACGGGGATTTTTGACGACATATTTTCAAAGTACGCCGGAAGGGTACATCTGAACAGAGTCAAGACCGTAAATATGGGAAGCCTATACGAGCTTTGTTTTCAGGTGGATTTAAAGGCGGAGCAGGAAGAGAAAAAAATGCTGGACGAGATCCGATGCAGAAACGGCAATCTGCCCATCACATGCGGAAGGGTTCCGGAGGGCAGAGAAGAATTATAGAAAATTCAGGAGGAACATAAATGAATAAAATAATAAGATGTGGACACCCGGTGAACCGGGGCGCGCTGTTTGCAGCAGGATTGATTGGATTGGCATTCCTTACAGGCTGTCAGAAGGACAGCGGGAATACGGTTAACCAAAATGAAAGTGATGGCAGTGGGACAGAAACCGTCATTACCGGGTCAAAACAGGGATTTACCGTAGCAGGAAGCGGAGCAAAGGCTTCTGAAAACGTGGTCACCATTTCTGACCCGGGAACCTACCGGTTTAACGGCACTGTGGAAGACGGAAGGGTGGTGATCGATGCAGGAACCGAGGATGAAGTCACAGTGATTCTGGACGGTTTTTCCATTGCAAGTTCGGATTTCTCCCCCATATATGGAAAGCAGTGCGGCCTTTTAACGGTTGTCCTGGAAGATGGAACAGAAAACACCGTATCAGACGGTTCCTCCTACTCCTATTCCACAGCAGGAGAAGATGAACCTAATGCGGCCATATTCAGTAAGGATGACCTTGTCTTGGAAGGCGGAGGAACCTTGACTGTTAACGGAAATTATCAGGAAGGCATCAGAGGAAAAGACGATCTTACCATTCAGTCCGGCAATTATGTGATCAATTCGGTGAATGACGGGATCAAGGGAAAGGATTCTGTGGAAATAGCTGACGGGACCTTTGCCATAACCTCAGGGGGCGATGGAATCCAGGCCAGCAATGATACGGATGAGGGAAAAGGATATGTGAAAATCAGCGGCGGCAATTTTACCGTCAATGCAGGAGAAAAAGGCATTAAGGCAGAGACTCTGGTGGAAATAGCAGGAGGGGACATAGCCGTGGAATCAGTGGATGATGCGGTCCACAGCAACAAAGATGTGAAAATATCATCAGGAACACTGGCTTTATCAACAGGAGACGATGCCATTCATGGAGATAACCAGGTGGAGATATCAGGCGGAACCATTGATATCACCAAAAGCTATGAAGGCCTGGAAGGTTTATGTATTGACATAACCGGAGGGGAAATTAAGGTGGTATCTGATGATGATGGGCTGAATGCTGCAGGCGGCAATGACTCTTCCGGGAATGCCGGAAAGATGGGAGACGATCCTTTTGCATCCACAGAGGGAGCTTACATCCGGATCACCGGCGGCAACTTAAGCGTAAAGGCCATGGGAGACGGAATTGATTCAAACGGAGATCTTTTTATAGAAGGCGGCTCCATTTACGTGGAAGGGCCGGAAAGCAGCGGAAATGGAATTCTGGATTTTAACGGCACAGGAACGATTACAGGCGGAACCTTTACGGGAGTCGGCAATGCCGGGATGTTCCAGGTGTTTTCCGAAACGTCCAGCCAGCCGGTTATGGTAAAATATTACGAAGAAAAACAGGCAGCAGGAACAGCTGTGGAGGTTTTAGACGATTCAGGAACACAGCTTGCCACGGTTACTCCTGATAAGGAATTTTCCGTGTTGATTTTCAGCTCTCCTGATCTGAAAACAGGGAAAACCTATCAGATCCGTACAGGAGAAGATACAACGGAAATTCAGGTGACCGGAATTGTGAATCAGTCAGGAGAAGCTTTGGAACAGGACAGAGGCGGAATCAGAGGAGGAAATGGAGCCGGTGGAAGACAGGGGAGGCCCGGAGAGCTGCCGGAAGGCGATTTTAAGCCGGAAGGAGAAAGCAGGGGAGCAAGGCCGGACAGACCGGCGGAAGCCCCCTCTGAAAATAATACGAATCAGGAAGAATAAGTGAAAATTCAGAAAGGATAGAAAGAGCTTTTGCCAGGTGGGTGTTACCTTTGCCCGTCAGGCAAAAGCTCTTTCTATTTTCTGCGTGTAAGCTTAAATCCTCTTTTCCGGTCCGGAAACATCCTGATACAAAAGCGATGATGCCATCACAGGATAACCATTTATAAAACCAACGGATTTATGGGAAGGATATGAGGGCATAATTAAATCACAGAAGTAACTCCTTAAATGAAAAAAATCTTGACATTTGCATAAGTTTATAATATTATATTGTTACAACAATATAATGTTCTATAATGAACAGGAAGGGAGGAAAAAACCATTAAACAGATTGTTTTGCTCAGCCATGGCACCATGGCGGAGGGGATGTACCATGCCGCGAAAATGGTTTTTGGTAATCTGCCGGACGTTTCTTATCTTTGCCTGACAGAGGAGAAAGATATTGAGACATTTCGGGGAGAATTGGAGAGGCTGTTTGAGAGGGTGAATTGGGAGGCGCCGGTGACGGTTCTTTGTGACATCAGCGGCGGTTCCCCCTATAATACCACACTGGAGCTCCTGGCAGGGATGGGGGGCCTGAACAGGGCCAATGTTATTTCAGGAATGAATTTACCGCTTCTCTTGCTGGTTCTTGCATCGGCGGACAATAGCCGGGAAATGTTGAAGCACTGTGCAGAAGAAGCACAGGGAAGTCTGCATCTGTTTGAGATGGGGCAGGAAGATGACGATGAGGAACTATAGCAGAAAGTTCTCCTCATATAGGTTTGAGGGAAAATAAAAAGGAGGTATTGAGGGTGGCAATCAGTTTTATAAGAATTGACGACAGAATCATTCATGGACAGATTATTATCCGCTGGTCCACGGAATATCCCTGCGACGGGATCATTACGGTGGATGATAAGGCGGCATCCAATGAAGTGATTAAAAATGCCCTGCTGGCGGCATCCACAAAGAAAACTTTTATATGGAGCCGTGAAAAGTTCCGGTCTAAGATGGATGAGGCGGTGGCCAGCAGCAAAAATTATTTTGTTATCACCAAAACGCCTGATACCATGGCGGAACTGCTGGTGGATTACGGCTTAAAGGTAAACACTGGCATATTAAATGTAGGGCCGCAAAGTGCAAAGCAGGATACCATCCGGGTCAATAAGAACGCGGATATCACCAAGGAAGATATGGCCAGCTATGAGCGGATTCATCAGGCAGGCTATCAGATAGAGTTCCAGCTGGTTCCTGATTTTACAAAGGTGCGGTGGAGCGATGTCAGGCAAAAACTACTTTAACTATTTGAATATTAGGGGGATATTATTATGCAGATAAACATCATACAGGCAGTTATGATCGGTATTTTATCGTATCTGGGCTCCTTGTCCTGCCCTTGGGCACTGGGACTCACCGGCGGGTGGTACACCCTTTCCAGACCTTTGATTTCCGGTTTTTTGATTGGACTGATCATGGGGGATGTTCAGACCGGTATCATCGTTGGTATCGCCGTTCAGGTGGTATATATAGCCCTGGTTACACCAGGCGGGCAGATGCCTCAGGATTTAAATGCGGCGGCATACATCGGCGTAGGATTGGGAATCATGGCAGTGAAATCCAATGCAACCGTGGAGTCGGCAGTGGCCATTGCAACAGCAGTGGGAGCAATCGGAACCATCTTCCATAATTTTATGATGATGACGAATTCCTTCTGGAATGCCAGAGCCATGAAATGTGCGGAAAAAGGGGATTACAAAGGACTGTCCTTTAATCACTGGGTAGGACCCCAGGTGCTGCAGTTCTGCTACCGTGTCATTCCCACAGTGGCTATCCTGTATTTCGGCCAGGGGCTGGCATCGGAGATCATCGCCGTGTTCCCGGTGGATTCCTTTGTTATGAGAGCACTGACCGCTATCGGCGGCATGCTTCCGGCAGTGGGAGTCGCCATTCTTTTAAAACAGGTTACCAAGAAAAATATCGAGATTGTCAGATTCTTGTTTGGATTTGCCTTGGTTGCAGCTCTGGGCATCAATATGATTACCATTGCCATCTTTGGCGCGTTCTTCGCGTACAGCTATTTCCTGTATACCCAAAAAGACAATGCAGTCAAGGTTTCTGCGGCAGCAGACGATATGGAGGAGGAACTGTAATATGAAAAAAATCAGCAAGAGCACATTAAGGAAAAGTTGGTTTCGGTGGCTGTGCGGCAATTTGTCTTCCATGTCCTTTCAATGGCTGGAGTCTTTCGCCTTTGCCGATTCCATGGCGCCGGTTATCAAGGAGCTGTACGGCGGTGACAAGGAAGAGGAGAAAGCAGCTTTAAAACGTCATTGTGCATTTTATAACACGGAGCCTCAGATCGGCAGCGTTGTCAACGGCATTGCCTGCGGTCTGGAGGAGGAGAGGGCTAACGGAGCGGATATTGATGATGAAGTGATCAACAGCATTAAGCTGGGGCTAATGGGACCTTTGGCAGGCATTGGGGATGCCATGGTACCAGGCATGTTCGTACCCCTGCTGTTATCCATTGCTATCGGCCTTTCCCAGGGAGGAAACGCTCTTGGCCCGGTTTTCTACATAGTGACCTTTATGACTTCCGTAACAGCGGCAAGCTATTATCTCTTCATGAAGGGCTACCAGATGGGAACCAAATCGGTGAACTTAATTGTGGGAGAAGCTTCCCAGAGAATCCGTGAGGCTTTTAACCTGTTAGGCGCCATTGTGGTCGGAGGTGTAGGGGCATCCTATGTAAGCATTAATTCAATTATGAACATCCAGACCGGAAACTCGGAATCAACGGTAGTGGTAAATGACGTATTAAACGGTATTTTCCCTAAATTACTGCCTTTGGTGGTGATTCTCTTATGCTGGTGGCTGATGTCGAAAAAGAAAATGTCCGCACTTAAGGTTATGGGTGTGCTGGTCGTTGTTTCCTTTGTAGGAGTGGCCGTCGGATTTTTCTAAACACGGCAAACTTATGACAGTCTGCCAAGTGAACGTTGACAAGTGAGAGGGTATTATTTATTATAATGTTATAGCGTATTAATAAGTGAGATCCGCATAAAAAGCACTTTAGAAGCAGGCGCGGAAAGGCAGATGACAGGAATGGAGAAATTAAATACTTCGAAAAGCGCACCACCCTTATATATACAGATCAGTGACATCCTGCGCAGTAAGATTTTGAAGAAAGAGTATGAGTTTGACAGCATCATCCCAAGCGAAACGGAGCTGCAGAGCATGTATCAGGTAAGCCGTATCACGGCCAGGCAGGCGATCCAGGAGCTGGAGAAGGAAGGACTGGTAAGGCGTGCCAGGGGAAAGGGAACGGTTGTCATCTATCAGAAGACGATAGAAGAGTTCCTCACCAGAATTTACAGCTTCACGGACGAGATGAAGGAAAAGGGCATTGAACCTGGAACCAGCTACGCTCATATTGAGGTGATCAAAGCAGATGCCAAGCTGGCCGGCGTGTTTCACATCCAGCCGGAGGCCCCATTATACCGTCTGGAGAGGGTGAGAACAGGGGATGGAAAGCCGATCGTCATTTTCCAGTCTTATTTTCACATGAACAGGCAGCTTCCCATGGACGATGAGCTGTATTACGGAAGTTTGTACGCCATGCTGGAGGAGAAGGATATCAGGCCGGTCAAGATCGTGGAAAAGTTCAGCTGCATCATGCCGGACAGTCATACCCAGAAGCTGCTGGAGATGAAAAAGACCATACCGGTCCTGCTGAGGATCCGGACCTCTTATGACAGGAATGACGAGGTGGTGGAGTATACCGTCAGCCTGTACAGGGGGGACCGCTATTCTTACTCCGTTGAGATCAAGAGGTAAGCCGGCAAATAAACAAATCATAGGGAAAGGGAGTGCGGCAGTGGGTACTGTTGCACTCCTGTTTTTATTAAAGACGGTAAGGAAATTCCCAAATACGCATTTCATTCCAATGCGCATCAGGGAATGAAACATGAAAGGGGAGAACAAAATGGATTTTTATCCAGGTTTTAAAATTATACCACAGTCACGGCCCATTGGATTTACATATGGGGAGGGAGTGTTTGGCCCTGTGCCGGAGATCCGGCGGCTGGATGACATCCGGGCATCTTTAGCGGATCCGTCCTGCGGCGGACCGGAGGAGCTTTACGCCATATCCATGGACGTGGGCTGTGAAGAAGACAGAAAAGATATGGAAAAACGCAACCTTCTTTACGGAGCGGTTGTCTATGCGGCAGGAGTCATCGGCAGGGAACCGGTGCGATCCCAGGGCCATATCCACGCGGTCAGCCCTTCCTGCGGATATTCCACGCCAGAAGTTTATGAGATCTGGGACGGCGAGGCTATCATCTATATGCAGGAGTTCGGGGGAGATGACCCGGGAAATTGCTATGCGGTCCGTGCAAAAGCGGGGGATGTGGTGATCGTGCCGCCTGACTGGGTTCATGCCACGGTAAACGCCGACGTGTCCAGAAACATGTGCTTTGGGGCGTGGTGCGTCAGGGATTACGGATTTGAATATGAGGCGGTAAGGAGCCATGGAGGTGTCGCTTATTTCCCATATGTGGAGGAAAAGGACATTTTATGGAGAAAAAACTCTGCATACCAGGGGGGACGTCTGGTGGAGAGAACGCCAAGAGAATATATTGAGTTTGGGATCAGAAAGGGAATTCCCATCTATACCCAGTTTCAGGAGAATAAAGATAAGTTTTCTTTTGTAACGAAACCTCAGGATTATAAACAGATATGGGAGGAGTTTCAGCCATGAAGATCATAGAACCAAAGGCAGTGCATGATTTGTACAATGGAGTGATTGAAGGAAAAACGGTGACTTCAAGCAGGAAGCTGTTAAAGGATATTCTGACGGCTTATGAGAATCAAGATAAAGAAGAAAATACAGAGCGGGTAATGTATGAGGTTTATTGTTATGAGGAGGACGATAAGCTTCAGCCGGGAAGCCTAAGCTGGGGGCTTACGGTTATGTATCCGGAGTGTGTCAGCGGGGAATGTAATTTCACCAGGGGGCATATTCACCAGGATACTTCCTGCGGAGAATATTATTTTGGCCTTGCAGGAGAAGGGCTTCTGCTTTTAATGGATTTAGACGGAAATGCCTGGGCGGAAAAGGTTTATCCCAATTCCCTGCATTATGTCCGGGGGAATCTGGCCCACCGCCTGGTAAATACCGGGGATCAGGTGTTAAAGGTGGGAGCCTGCTGGCCATCCTGCGCCGGCCATAACTATGATTGGGTAGAAACCCATCCCTTTCCGGTGAGAGTTTATAAAAAGAATGGAGAAATCATATGCAAATAGACAGGAAATTCCAATATGAGAAATACCCGGAGATAAAAATCACGGGCTTTGAGCGTGAGGTGTTTGACGGATATGGGGAAATTATAGAGGAATTAAAATCAAAGATCAGAAAGACACCCTTTGTTTTAGTTGTAGACTGTTATCCGGGAGTTGATGATGAAGAAGTGCTGGAGGCCCTTTCCCTGCTAAAGCCAGACCGCCTGGTGCAGACAGCAGAGGTCTTTAAGGAAGAAAGGACGATCAGGGAACAGTTAAAATACCAGCTGACTGATGACCGTGTTTTCGGAAAAATGTATGCAGGGGAAATTCTGGATT